>NZ_CATJGZ010000069.1:0-129056 GCF_949740115.1 Bacteroides sp. 41_26 | reverse complement strand
ATATCCTTTATAAGCTTTGAAGTCGTACAATATAGCATTTTGGATTTCCCTGTTTCCCCGATCATTCACCCCATCTTTATCCGATGCATTCATCTTCTCAAAAATATATCCACCCACTGCATAATCTCCACCATCTGTAGCTCCAACTGCGAAATTATGTTTGCTGCAGTATCCCCGCCAGTTTTCAGCAGGATTCAATTTTTCCATTCCTTCACGAGCTGTTACTCCAGGGTAAGCTGTCACATCCCAACCGCCCATAATTCTGAAATATTCATCACCAGAACGTTGAAACAGCGTCAATCCGTCTGTCGTATAAAAATTATAACAGTCGGCAAAAGAAGGAGCACTCTCCAAACCGTCACAACGAACAGAAGCCATATTAACCATAATATGATAATCCGGTGTTTTCTTTATCAAATCGTCATTATTAAAGAACCATCTTGTTCCCTGATACATGCCGGAACAATAATTTTCCATCCTGATATCATTCCGATCCACTTCCTGCTTCAATTGCAATAGCTCCTGCTGTTCTTCAAGAGAAAATGAATCTTTCCAATAGGTTATGACATTATTCAACAGTCCGGAATAAGGTATAGACGTTCTTTCCGGATTATAGACCGCCGAATATCGATCCAAACAAGGCAAACGATGTCCTTTATAATAATACCAGTTTCCTCCCCGGAAAAAATTCATAAGTGCGGCCGTATTTTCTGGCTTCATTTTTTTTTCCCACGGAGTTCCTCTCAAAGTATTCAAAATGCCTAATGCACTGGCTGTTCCATGAATGGGATACCCCCAAATAAGGCACTGGTTACCATGCCCCCAGCCTGCACCGTCAGCAGTAAACCCTTCCCTCCAAAAAGCTTCGTAATAAGTATTTTGTGAAGTAACGCTGATAGCACCTAAACAAACCTCAGCCACAACATCAACCATCGGTATAGAACTGAACATCGCTGCTACCGGCAAGAGTGCACGGTATCCTAATCCATTACCTCCAACCCACCAGACATGATTACGGAAGCGCTCCACCGAAACCACATTCTTGTCTGTTTCATCATTCCTATAAGGTTGTGTCCAAGCCTGCAGACCTACCGTTTTCAACATTTCACAAGCTTCGGTCACCAACCGTCCAGCTCCTCCGGCTTCCGCCTTGTCCATTTCACTAAGATAACAAAAATAAATATTAGTAGCCATAGTAGGAGTTCCAAAACAAGAGTCCAGAAAACGGGTTGATTCATTTGGACGCCCTGATTCCAGACTAGTATAATGAATAATTGATTTCCACACTTTATCCGAAGTAGACTTTTCGACAGACAATTCTCCTCTACGATAAGCATCCCCTACTATCCAAAGACGAGCCAGAGCTATACTTACCACATCAGCAACAATATTTTGTGTTTCCCTTAGATGCCTTTGGATTTCGCTTTTCTGCAGATATTCTTGTTCTTTTTTCTTCAAGTCCACGAAAACTCCCTCTATATCAATCATATCCAGACACTGTTCGGCTGTAAGAGATTTTCCCAGTTGGTAATAACGATAAGGTCGTACCGCAAAATCTGAACGAAGTTTCTTTATAGCTTCTCTCTTCCCACTATTGTTTACTCTCAAGCCTTCATTATAGTAACGGCGGCAATTATCAATAGCACTTTGCCTTTCTGCTCTTTGTCCATAGCTTATCAAACTAAGTAATAAAAACAAAATCAAAAATCCTTTATTTTTCATTTCTGTATTTTTATAAAGATATATTACTACAAAGTTCTATTTAATTAAGAATAAATAATGTAAATCAGCAGTTGAATATTGTTTTTCATTTATCAAAAATACTATCATTCAGTAAATCATATCATCAATTCTATCCTCAACCTCATTAAAAAAATCAATATATTAGCAAGGTAATACCACTCATTTTTCTAATTATGATTCCTAATTGGGGCAAAATTAAAACTGATTATATATCTACAGTATTTACGAATCTTCATTCAATATATACTTTTACCAATGAATAACGATGCAAATAACAGAAAAAAAAGACAACTTCTATGTACTCTGCATACAGAGTAATTATATTATTGTTCAAAAGCAAAAAGAAATAGAATATGAAATCTAATATCTTTCTTGTTTTATTTCATTAAAAAAACACTTTCAACAAAAGTGAAGAAAACATACATTAACTAGTTATAATAAGCCATATATAAAATTTTATGCGAATTATATTTGTTATCCTCTCTTGCATATTCTATATTTTCTTCATAAACTTGCAACACGTTTCATAAAAGACTCGGAAAACTAAACACGCTCAAAGAAATTATGAAAACATGTCTCCTTACAATTTTCTTGATTTTATTTATTCCTTTACAAATACAAGCTATACATTTCAACAAATTGAATACCAAAGACGGGTTGGCACATCCATCTGTATTTGCCATTACTCAAGATTCATTAGGTAGAATATGGTTTGGTACAGCAGAAGGTATCAGCGTCTACGATGGTAATACTATTACATCCTACAAACCAAGTTTTAATACAAACGATATATCTTCATTCGAAGGAAGTATTGTAAGCAATATTGTATGTAGCACGAATGGTGATGTATTTTTCCAAACGTCCGAAGCACTCGTTAAATACAACATACGTAAAAGGACTTTCCAATCAATCCAGAACAAAGGAAATTTACCCCTATACAGCCAGCAAGGTGCCATATGGGTAGTTATTGACCATACACTATATCGGTGGAATGAAGATAAAGAAGAACTGGTTCCTCAAATAGAAAAGCTCCCAACTGCTAATACTCGCGCTCTTGTAATTGACAAGAAAGGCCGAAAGTGGTTTTCCTACTATGGTGGAATCTTCTACACAGATGACGACAAACACTTTAATCAGATTATTAATAAAATAAGCATGACAAGCATGTTTCTTTCAAGTAATGGTGATATTTGGGTAGGAAGTTCCAATGACGGATTATTCCGTATACAACCAGACGGTACTATATTAACATACAACACCTCTAACTCATTATCCAAAGGATTACATGACAATAAAATCCGGAAAATCACTGAAGATAAATATGGAAACATCTGGTTTGGAACATTCACTGGACTCTATCGATATAATTTACAAAATGACAAATTCACCTCCTATACGAGAGAGAATAAATCTGGAAGTATTACAGACTCTTCAATTCATACGGTGTTCGTTGACAAGAGTGGCATTCTATGGATAGGTTCCTACTTCGGTGGCGTTAACTATGCATCTATCAATCAAAATTCATTCAACTATTACAATACATCAGATCACCCCAATACACTCTCCCACCCTGTAGTCGGCTGTATGGCAGAAGATAGCCAAGGAAATATATGGATATGTACAGAAGGCGGTGGACTCAACATGCTTAATCCAAAGAAAGAAGCAATCACCCGCTTTAACTCTACTGAACCTCCTTTCTTTCAGCCTCACCCAAATCTAAAATCAGTTCTGCATGATCCAAAGTCAAAATTGCTATACATCGGGACTTATGGCAAAGGATTATACACATATAATCCATTCACAAATACGTTTAAGGCAGAAATCGGACAAGATAAAACTTCCGACCTCAATATCATTAACACCATAATCCAAAATGGAGATAACCTTTTCCTCTCCGCTGCTAAAGGTATTTACATCTATTCTTTAAAAAGAAAAGAAGCTCAATTATTTTATAAAACAAACAAGTCCTCACACGTTCTTCTGGATACAGATACTTGCCTGTGGGTTGCAGTCAACGAACAGCTTTGTAAATTTGACATAAAAACGAGAAAACAACTTTCCGTATATAATCTGCGTAAACAAGGATTTGCCTGTACAATCAGACAAATCTTTGAATCATCTCAAAAAGAGATTTACATCACTACATCACAGTACGGCGTAATGAAACTGAACCGAAAGACTCAACTTTTTGAACCCTTTCCTCAAACCCCTTCTTCACTACTTAACCAATATTGTTACCGGATAGCTGAAACATCAGAGCACAATCTAATTGTCACAGGTGATAATGGAATCGCATTTATGAGTGAAAAAGGAGTTATACAGCAGGTGCTTTCCGTTGGAAGTCCGTCTCTCCCATTAGATGCCTTCACTTCAGATTGTGGACTGAAAGTTGATCGAGAAGGGCAAATCTATATCGGTGGAACTAACGGACTTGTTATTATGAAAGAAAAAAAAGAAAATCTCTCTATAAACGACCAGTTATATTTTACTGAGCTTTATGTTCACAATAACCTAATCACTCCCAACGATCCAACCGGAATTTTATCCAACGAGTTGCCTTTTACTCAAGCAATTTGGTTAAATCACGACCAAAATAAGATTGAAATCCAGTTTTCTTCCACAGCTCCGGTCAATGAAAGTCAAAATTTGTATAAATACCGTTTAATAGGTATCGACAAGACCTGGTATCACACAAATCAAAAATCCGTCTCCTATACAAATTTACCCCCAGGAAAATATACGCTTGAAGTACAGAGAGCTAACCTATATCAAACGTTTCCTACGGCACGTCTAAAAATCACCGTACGTTCTCCTTGGTATACCAGTTGGTGGGGTTGGACATTGTGGACAACCATACTCCTATCCTGTACCGGACTTACCTATCGTACGTTGTATGCACGTAAAAAGCTGAAAAACACTATTAGGAAAGAACAGATGGAAAAGCAACACATCAAAGAACTTAATGAGGCTAAGTTCAAATTCTTTACAAGTGTAAGTCATGAATTTAGGACTCCCCTCACACTAATTATCGGACAGTTAGAAATAATACAACAAGAAAACGAACTGACACAGGTCACCCGTAATAGATTCGGTAAGGTAATACACCAATGCAGGCTACTCAACGACCTAATTACCGAACTCATTGAATTCAGAAAATACGAACAAGGGCATTATATGTTACATGTGTCTCCGTATCCCATTAACCAGTATATTGCAGATATTTGCAACAGTTTTCAAGAACTCGCCTCTCAACGTAATATACAAATCAAGATGATTCCATGTAAAGAAGAGCTTGAGGTATGGTTTGATGGAAAGCAAATAAAAAAAGTAATCTACAACTTACTTTCTAATGCATTTAAATATACTCCCGAAAACGGTACTGTCAGTATAACCTTAACATCCGACAGAGCCACAAACCAACTGCACATATCTATAACTGACAATGGGGTAGGCATAGAAGAAAAAGATCTACCTCACATCTTTGAACGTTTTTATCAAGCAGACAATGAAATACAAGACCAGAAACAGTTCTTCCGAGCAGGCATAGGTTTGGCGTTAGTAAAAAGTATAGTGGAAAAACACAAAGGAAATATACATGTTAAAAGCCAACCCAAACAAGGTTCTATTTTTACGCTCAGCCTACAGTTGGGTAAAGAACATTTAACCAACCATCCTCACGTCCGTTTCACAAAAGAGCAGGACAATACTCTTCCCCTACTACCGGATATACCTCTGCCTCCAAATGAAAAAAATGACACTGAAATGGAATTATTGATAAAACAAGAAAAACCTATTATTGTCCTAATCGAGGACAATACGGAACTTTTAGAGGTTCTAGTAAATATCTTCACCCCACTCTATACTGTTAAAACGGCTATCAACGGTCAAGAAGGACTGGACATAATCCGCAAAGTTAGCCCTAATCTGATAGTAAGCGACATTATGATGCCTGTCATGACGGGTACAGAATTGTGTAATATAATAAAAAACAATATCGAATTCTGCCACATCCCTATCATATTGCTCACTGCATTAAATATGCCAGAACAACATTTGAAAGGATTATTGTATGGAGCAGACGATTATATATGCAAACCTTTTAGACCACAAATTCTGTTAGCCAGATGCAATAACATCATCCGTTCACGTAAAATTCTGTACAACCAATTTGCCCAGAAAACAGAAATTGACCTTTCCTTATTAGCAACCAATAAACTGGACAAGGAATTTCTAGACAAAGTAACAGTAATCATTGACGAAAATATATCTAATCCGGAGTTTAACATTGATCAACTGGCCCAAAATATGTACATGGGGCGTACCTCGTTCTATACCAAATTCAAGTCTCTGACAGGTATGTCACCCAGAGATTTTATGATCAAGCACAAACTGAAACAAGCCATGATACTACTCAAACAGAATAGAGAATTGTCTATCAAAGAAATATCAAATACAGTAGGTTTCAGTACCCCAAACTATTTTTGTCGTCTTTTTAAAGAACAATTTAATATATCTCCCAATCAATTCAGATTAAAAGTTCAAGAAAAAAAGGATAACAATCCAACAGTTGAATGCGAATCGGAGTAAGTATAGTAAAATTCAATTTATATCTGAGACAAGAAATGAACTAAACTCACTACAAACTCACACAAAGTAATCCGATCTGATGAAACGCAGATTAACGCAAATAGACACAAATAAAAGTCAGCTATTTTCTCCTCCTATATATCTCTAAGCCTCATTCTTCCCCCAAAACAAAGAATGAGGCTTTTTCATTTTATAGTTGACAATGAGAAATATTACCCTTACTTTTGCTTCCTAAAAAATATTGTATGCCAGAAACACTTCCAATTCATTTTGCCCCGTTACAAGGATATACCGACGCGATCTATCGTAATGCGCATTCCGCAATCTTTGGTGGAATAGATACTTATTATACCCCCTTTATCCGACTCGACAAAGGAGCGTTCCGGAATAAAGATGTTCGGGATATAGAACCAGGAAATAACGAAGTCCCCCATCTGATACCCCAACTTATCGGACATGAGGAAGAAAAAATTGAGACCATTTTATCCCTTTTCATCGAAAGGGGATATAAGGAAGTAGATATAAATATGGGGTGTCCGTTTCCTATGTTAGCCAAACGTCACAACGGCTCCGGCATCCTTCCTTTTCCCAAAGAAGTAGAGAAACTATTAGAAATCACCCAAAGACATCCGGAAATAAATTTCTCTGTAAAAATGCGTCTGGGATGGGAAAATGCTGAAGAGTGTCTGAAGTTAGCCCCTATATTGAATGTATATCCATTGAAACATATCACTATGCATCCGCGATTGGGAAAACAGCAATATAAAGGAGATACCGATCCGAAAGGATTTGCCGCCTTTGCAGAAGTCTGTCGCCACCCTTTGATTTATAATGGAGATATTAGTAATATTGAGGATATAAAACGTATTCACGACAGTTTCCCCACTCTATCCGGAATCATGATTGGAAGAGGGTTACTGATGAATCCTGCTTTGGCCATCGAATATAAAGAGAAAAAGTCCCTTTCCACCGAGGATATGAAAGAGAGACTGTACAAAATGCACAAGATTGTATTTACCCGTTATGAAGAACGACTTGAAGGCGGCGAAGATCAATTACTCAACAAAATGAAAACTTTTTGGGAGTATCTTGAACCACAAATCGGTCGTAAAGCATGGAAAGCAATACACAAAAGCACAAGCCTGGCAAAATATAATGCAGCAATAGGGCTACTCTAAACCAGAATGAATAGGACTTTAACCGACTAATAAAGTAATATGCTGATTTTTAATAAAGAATCATACAATTGTTACTCAGTTTTTTAGCATTCTAAAAGAGGATTCCGATATAAACAATATGATTATATTGGTGGACAGAATTGTTTTTCCTATTTTTGCCAAAAAGCGAAGATAAGCTGTACCTTGGCATAAAAAATGAACAAGCTCATTTTATTCTATTCTCGGTTTGCATTATCTTTGTAGCTAATGAAAAAGAATCAAGCATCACCTTTATGACAAATGTAATAAACAAGATAAATTCTTTGTATCCACTCTCTGATGATACCCTACAAACTTTAAAGGAAAATGTAACAATCTGTCATTTCCCCAAGAAGTATAAATTGATAGAGGCAAATAAATTTTGTAAATCGGCTTATTTCATTGAAAAAGGAATGACTCGCTCTTTCTGGCTGGTAAACGGAGAAGAAATAACAACTTCCTTTGCATACGAAGGAAGTATTGTTTTCAGTATGGATGAGCTGTATTATAATAAGATAAGCGAGGAATTTGTGGAAACGCTTGAAGAAGTTGTTGCGTATAAGATATCACTCACCGACTTGCTCCGGCTATTTCAAAACAATATCGAACTGGCCAATTGGGGAAGAATCATTCATCAAAACGAATACAGACGTTTGCACCGTTCACACAAAGATCGATTGACACTCTCTGCAAAAGAGAGGTACGAAGAGTTTAAGCAACAGTTTCCTCAAGTATGTCAGCGGGTGAAACTGGGATATATTGCATCTTATCTGGGAGTAACACTTCCAACACTCAGTCGTCTTAGAGCACATAAATAGTTTTCATATCCGGCAAGATTTTGTCGCAGGACAATTTTTTAGATGTATAAGTTCCGTAACTTTGGCGCGTCGTCAATGACACTACTACTAATAATAATTTGAATTATAGATTTAACATGAAAAACATCTCTGCTTCTGCATTTGCAGACTCTAAACCTCACTACGAACTCCTTGACGGGCTGAGAGGCGTTGCGGCTCTTGTAGTTATATGGTATCATATATTCGAAGGCTACGCTTTTGCCAGTAATGGTACTATTGACACTCTCAATCACGGATACTTAGCTGTAGACTTTTTCTTTATCCTTTCGGGGTTTGTTATCGGTTATGCTTATGATGACCGCTGGGGGAAGGGTCTTACTATGAAAAATTTCTTTAAACGTCGTTTGATACGTCTTCATCCTATGGTAATCATGGGTGCCGTTTTAGGCGCTGTTACATTCTATCTTCAAGGGTGCGTGCAATGGGATGGAACACATATTGCCATATCAATGGTGATGTTGTCTCTTCTCTGTACGATATTCTTTATTCCTGCGATGCCGGGAGTGGGCTATGAAGTTCGTGGCAACGGTGAAATGTTTCCTTTGAACGGACCTTGCTGGTCGCTGTTTTTTGAGTATATAGGAAATATTCTTTATGCCTTGTTTATTCGCCGCTTGTCTAATAAGGCATTAGCTGTACTTGTAGCAGTGTTGGGAGTTGCATTGGCATTATTCGCGGTTCTTGATATATCTGGTTATGGAAATATAGGAGTGGGCTGGACATTGGACGGTGTAAACTTCGCCGGCGGGACATTGAGAATGCTTTTCCCTTTCTCTATGGGTATGCTTTTGTCACGTAACTTCAAGCCTGTAAAGCTGAAAGGTGCCTTCTGGATATGCACAATTATTATGATTACTTTGTTCGCAGTGCCTTATCTGGAAGGTGCAAAACCGTTTTGCATAAATGGTGCTTATGAAGTATTTTGTGTTATTGTAGCTTTCCCTATCCTTGTCTGGCTGGGAGCATCGGGAACCACAACAGATAAGAAGTCAACCGTGATATGCAAGTTTTTGGGAGATATATCTTATCCTGTCTATGTAGTACATTATCCTATTATGTACTTGTTCTATGCGTGGTTGATTAAAAATCAGCTCTATACTTTGGGTGAAACCTGGCAAGTTGCTTTGTGTGTTTACGCATTGAGTATTGTGCTGGCTTATCTTTGCCTGAAGCTATATGATGAACCTGTAAGAAAATGGTTAACCAGAAAGTTCCTGGCTAAGAAATAAGACTATATCTTTTCTACCAGAACATGAGACTGTGTCAAAAGCCTGAGACGACTATCAATAGATAACCGTAGAAACGCAGATTTACGCAAATTAACGCAGATTTAATTGAATCTTTGCGTAAATTTGCGTAAATCTGCGTTTTAACGATAGTAGGTTTTACGATTGGCACAACCTCATTAAACATCAGTTTTTAAAAGGAATCAGTTCGGTATCTTGACTCATACCGTCTTTACAGATGAAACGAATCACCGTAGAATTCTTATCTGAAGATACAACCTGGCAGGCAGGCGTTTCTTTCACAGTCCAACATCCTTTTAATGTAACCGTCACTGGAATCTCTCCACTATCATTATCAATCCAGGGACGGGAATAGATACTGCGCTCTACACGTTTACCATTTTCATCAAAAGCTTCGTCACTCGGACCACGATAAAAAGCAAGATCGGGCTGAGCTACCATAAGCAGAGCTTTTCCTTTTTCTTCATGTATCATTACTAAACAGGAAGTATCTGCTTTCATCAACAAGCCTTTAGGCAGATCGACAGAAGGAGTTTCAAAGAGCACATACGAAGTGGTATTACTTTTCAGATCACGTACAATATGTGCATTACGATCCTTTTGTAATACTTTATACGAAGGTTTCTTTGCAAACTGCTTCATAACGGGTGCAGTGATCTGGGGAAGAACAGCATATTCATAAGAAGCCCCTTTGGGCGACTTTCCATGATCTATAATCAAAGATACCCAATCTCCTTTTGTCTCTTTATTTACTTTTTGTGCACGTGAATACTGAGGAAATTTCTTCTCAAATTTAGTAGCAACAGGTACATAATATCCCGTACCAATATGATCTATCCAGACTTTACCATCACCTTGATATGTCTTCCAATAGGCATGTCCTGCGGAATCTGTCACAGCAAGTTGAAAAATGGTAGTTTCCGTAGGATATTCACTATTCGTATTCTCAATGTCTGATCCAAGACATACAATCACTCCGTCAAAGAAATGAAAAGACTTACGGGCACGGTGTGAACCATTGTATTTATCGTGTTCATGCAGTTTCATTCCAAAATTTCCATTCTGATGTTGTTGAGACAAGCCACCGGCAAATGCTTCATCCGAATAAAGCATCTCTTCCATTCCAGAAAAAGTATCAACATTGTAAACTTTAGCCTGCAAATCATCAAATGGCAGATGAATAGAAGTCACACCGGGGATCCGGTTCCAATCGAATCCGGCTTCCTGCCAACCGCTCGTAGCTGGAGTCACAACTGCCTCCGGAGCAGCAGTCAGTATCTGCATACTTCCATGAGCCAGATAGCGTCCGTAAAGATTAGCTCCAAGATAGTGTTCGGCCGCCCAAAGATAACGTGAATGCCCACGGACAACTGCAGCCCAGTTACTACGACGCTGGACAGATACACAGCCATATCCCAAAGCGAGGTTTCCCTGCGGATCCGGTTCCGGTCGGAACCCTTTATCGTACAAGAGTTTTGCCATATGCCTCTCTTCCTCATTACTAAATTGAGGCATATATTCCGGATCTTCGCCTGTAGAAGATGTACCGGCTACCAAACGAAGATAGGCTGCTGCCATATCAGCATCAAAATCAACCTTTCCATCGGGCGTACCCGCAAGAGCCATCACTGCATATTGCATCGGAATAAGTTTTCCCTTTCCATCCGGATGACGTCCGGACATAGATAATGGGAAATTGAGTTTATTACAGTAAAAACGCATCGTAAGCAATACTTTCTTCACTGTCTGGTGAGCCAGCTCAGATACAGCAAAATCAGTATGATTGAATAGATAGATCATATTTGAAGCTCCTTCCAGCCCCCCAACAGCATAAGCCGGATAATTATTCCGGTGATGAAAAGCTCCTCCATCCTTCTTGAAAGCTCCGGCTAACCCCAAAGCCGGACGACAGCCATAATCAATCCATCTTGAAAAAGATTTCAGATACTGAAGTTTTTCCGGTGTATCTTCCATCATCAAAATACTTGCAATACGTCCTGTTGTTTGCGTGTTGAAAGAGTCCATATCAATACCATCAACCTCTGGTTTCGGATAGACTTCATTGGTTATGGCATACCAACGTAATGTACGTTCGGCCTCATTTAATTTCCCTGCCTCACGAAGCACGTCTTTCATCAGGAAATAGGCCAGATATAAACCACGCACACTATAACCATAATGATGTATATTCCCCCAGCAACTGCCAAATGCTACTCCCTGATCGGTAATATGATCATACATGGCAAGAAACTTATCTTTCATCTCTGCTCTGACAGAATCATCCGAAGCATTGTTATAAGCTACGGCAATCCGTTTCATCAAGTCAAAATAAGCTCTCATTTCCACACCTTGTTTGGTAAGCATATCTTTGTCCCAATCAGGAAACATACGCTCATAAGCTTCAGAAGCACGTACCATAAAGATGGGTACACCCGTCACTTTTCCATCTTTATAAGAGATATCATAAAAATCATATTTTTTACGAATCATATCAATCTCTTTCTGCGATAACATGGAAGATGTATATACCATATCACGGAAACGTTTCTCTATCAATTGCATATCCCGTCTTTGCTTTTCACTAACCGGAGTAAGCTCAATATCCGGTTTGAACAACGAATGCTTATAGACAACAAGCCAATGATTAGTAGTTTCCGCATTAACAAAAGGCACCTGTAAATCTGCAGTCTGCTGGCGGGCGTCCACTTTTATTGCTGTAATAAGATGATCGATAAAAAGCTGACCTTCTACATCCGGCGCAACCATACGAAGTTCATTCATACCTTCTTCCGGGGTACCCTGCATATCGCGTTCATAACATACCCAGGCAGCACGCCAACCTTTGAAGTTAATCCCAAAAGGAAATGACGTACAAACCTTTCCATCTTTCAGAAATTCAAATTTTATTTTTTTATCTTGTGGCTGCTCGTTATATATCCATACAATAAAAGCTGAAAGATAGAGATCTTTCCCGGTAGGATCTTTTTTCTCAAACTTCAGATCTTTTTTCAAAGAAAGTATTGCATTCGGTTGAAAAGTCCATAGTAATGAATGCGTACCATCTTTATAATGTTCCGGTGAAATGGATAGTTTTGAAGATTCGCTACTGATACAAGCAGGAATTTGCGACTCTTCAAAAGAAAACATACGATCATTCTTCACCAATTGTGCCAATAAAGTAACAGAACTAAAAAAAGAGAGAAAAACTATAGCTCCCAATTTCATAAAAGATTGTTTCATCATTTAGAGTATTAATTGTGTGGTTATCACATTTGTTTGATTTGAAATCCGGTCATCAGGACATGATTCTGGAGTAAACGTAAACCAAAATATCCATCTCCCTCTCCTGGTTTTAAAGGAGCGCGAAAGAGTTCCTCACCGTTCACAGTATAAGTTGTTTGTTTTTTCTCTACACGAATCACAATATGATACCACTTTCCTGCTACCAGAAGGTGGGCAGGATCAGTATACTCGGCAATTAAGGGTTTTACACGGGCATCATCGACCCCATAAAATTCAGCATAGTAGCGACGGAAACGGGTGGTTGTATTTTCATTGCCACCATAGCCCACATAGAATAGATTCAATGTATTATAATTTTTGAAAACTCCGTTTCTCCATTCACTGCGAGCAAAAATATTATCAGGATACTCCGGATCATTAGCAGCCCAAAAACAGTTCAGGTCACTCAGCCGATCCTGCTTTCCACCTTCCATTAACATAGCTATGTGATAACTTATTTCATACTCACCAGTCAATGGCTCATTATACCATAAAGTGAGACCTGCAGGTACAACAATGTCCAAAGTATCCGAAACCGATGATAATTGCATAGCAGCAGATTCATCCTCTGCAATCCAATTTTCAGCTAAAGAGGCATTATTTTTTCCGGAAGGTAGACAGGCTGTTACCAACCAAAGAAAAGTAAATAAAGCAGTGCTACGGATAAGAATTCGTTTCATTTATTTATGTATTAGTTTTGAAGATTACTACCGGATACAAAGAAACCCCTCTTTTCGGAAAAAGAGGGGCTTAAATCGTACAGAATAATACAATAATTATTCACGAGTCCGTGGATAGAAGGACTTCTTGTAGAGGGACGAATCTATTTCACCACAGAGTAACACAAAGTATTATTTATCCGTTTTTGACATCTTATTTTCGAGTCAATCACCCTCTGTTCAAGTTTTTCCATCAAGGGTGCAGTTCTTTAAATGCTTTATTATCTTCCTGAACCTGAAGTATTGTTTCTTTAAGATCACCAATCGGAAGGTCAAATCCATACCAGCCGGTATAGCAATCGGTCACATACCATTTTCCTTCAATCAATTCAAATTCTACACGAAGATCTATTTCAGATTCCTCATACCCGGCTTCAAAAACTTTGTGGGCAGGTTCATTAAGCGTATATTTTGAAACATACACACCGCCTTCTTCCTGGGTAATGCGTTCTTCTTTCAATACCTCACTATCCAACAATGGCCATTTCTCTTTGGTGAAAGGAAAAGTTTTCTCACTGTTTCCATCATCAGTCATCAAAGTAATAGGAGTTTTCAGCGGAAACTTAATACGTGTATACTGATAAGCTGCACTGGAAGTGAACTTTTCTAAAAAAGCAGGAAAATCCTCCCCATCTACATTGGCAGCAAGAGCCTCTGCTTTTCTTTTTGACATATTGCCACAGGACACACAGCAAACACCTGCTAACAGAACAGCGACCAACAGGTAAGACACAACTCTTTTTGTTTTCATAATTAACTGCATTTAAATTGGCTGCAAAGATAATGCAAACCGAGAGCAGAATAAAATGAACTTATTCATTTTTTATGCCAAGGTGCAGCTTATCTTCGTTTTTCGACAAAGATAAAAGAAGTTTGAATGCGTTGAGTAAAAGAGGAAAAATATTTTAGTTACCTGATAATTGGTTAGTTTTATCATTTATTTCTTTCGTAAATACTCATAACCAAAACGGCAATAAAGACATTTCTTTTTATCGCAATACTCTTTTTGAAGTTGCAGTAAAGCCTGACTATCGGCAGCTGTGTGTACAGACAATCCTGCCCCACTCCACAAACGAGTCACATAATTATTTTCCGCCTTCAACTCTTCCAGAAAATCAGTAGCACGATCACACAAACGTTCATCCGCTTTATGTAACCCGTAGGCATAAAGAAAAGGGACAACAGTATTGATAACTAACAGATTTTGTGCATTTACACCAATTCCCTTTTCTTTTTGGGGAGAAGATTTACCAAATATAAAATGACTTTCCCAATAGGGAGAAGTCTTTGCTATCAATATCTGCCTGATCTCTTTTAATGTCTTAGCCTCCATCACACGCGAAAACAACGAACGTTCCTCTTGGTAAAGAGCTGCTAACTGCGCCAGACGAACATGCGGGAAATTACCCGGACGAATCCGTAGAAAACGCCATAAAGTAATATCCATTACAGCAGACAGTTCAAATTTATGTTGTAAATAACGGAACTCATTCTGTAATCGGGCCTGATAATCATCTGTAGCATCCTCTTCCAGCAATCCTGCCTGTCCAAAGAAAAAAGCTTCTATTTGTACCAAATCATCCCGATGCTTGTCTACCGCACGAAAAGGGATCAGGTTGGCCCATGTCTCAAAAGCATCTCCATTCAGACCAAAACCGAAATTGCGGGCCAGGGTAATGAAAAAAGCATCCTCCCAATTATTATTACAAGAATGCAACCGTTTGGCAATCACATCAGCCTTTTGTTGAAAACGTTCTGTCTGTAATGCACTAAGCCAGGAGTGGATCGTCAGTTTAGGTAAAGCGGACAAAATAGAATAACAGGGAGGATAAATATCACTTGCATGAAGTTCTTCATAATGTTGCTTTACATGTTCCGGACACACAAGTAACAACTGCGGAACCTGCCCGCCATTAGAACAAAAAACCTCACAATCGGCTTGTTCAACAACATGTAAGATAACCGAATCATAAACCTTGTCATGATCGTGTCCATGGCGATACCAATCGGAAGAAATCGTATGTATTTCTACATTACCCACCCAGAGAGTGTCACCTATCTTTAGTTTGGCGTTAAAAAAGTCGGGACCGGCATGCTTGTTTTGTAAACCGGCATCAATGACTTCTACCGGCAATCCTGAAGTTGTTTGTAATGGAGTCAGAGGGAATATTTTGTGTTTCCAGACATAGTGCAAGAGTTGTTCCATGTTAACAAGACGTTAATGTGTTCGACAAATGTAATAAAAATCTTATCTTTGCGACTATTATTTTGAATATAAGTCAGTAAAACAATGAAAATAGCATTAATCGGTTATGGAAAGATGGGCAAAGAACTGGAAAAAGTTGCCCTTAGCCGCGGACATCAGATAGTCTGCATTATCGACGTCGACAATCAGGATGATTTTGAATCTGAAGCATTCCGCTCTGCGGACGTGGCTATTGAATTCACCAATCCGACAGTGGCATACAACAACTATATTAAGACATTCAACGCCGGCGTAAAGCTCGTTTCGGGTAGTACAGGATGGATGGCAGAACATGGTGACGAAATAAAGAACCTTTGCGAGAAAGAAGGGAAAACACTTTTCTGGTCTTCTAATTTCAGTCTGGGAGTCGTTATTTTCTCTGCTGTCAACAAATACCTGGCAAAGATAATGAATCAGTTCCCGATATATGATGTGTCCATGAGCGAAACACATCATATACATAAACTCGACGCACCAAGTGGCACTGCTATCACGCTGGCCGAAGGTATCCTTGAAAATCTGGACCGCAAAGACCATTGGGTAAAAGAAGTAGCCGCCACAGCCAACGAACTACCTATTCACTCCATTCGCGAAGGAGAGGTTTTTGGTATTCACACCATTCGTTATGACTCGGCAGCCGATAGTATCTCCATTACACACGATGCCAAAAACCGTGGCGGATTTGCCTTAGGTGCTATATTAGCTGCCGAATATACTATGGATAAACAAGGATATCTGGGCATGAGTGACTTGTTTCCGTTTTTAAAAGAATAATTATAAATAAATTATATCATGGAAAAAGCAACGCGCGCACAATGGATTAAATGTGCCATCGTTATCCTCCTCTACCTGGCTTTTCTGGTATGGGTAAAAAGCTGGTGGGGACTCATCGTAGTTCCTTTTATCTTCGACATTTATATCACGAAGAAAGTCCCCTGGTCATTCTGGAAAAAATCGAAAAGTCCTGCTGTACGTAGTATCATGAGTTGGGTGGATGCCATTGTCTTTGCATTGGTAGCTGTATACTTCGTGAACATATATGTATTTCAAAACTATCAGATACCTTCTTCTTCTTTAGAGAAATCTCTGTTAGTAGGTGATTTTCTATATGTAAGTAAAATGAGCTATGGCCCTCGTGTTCCCAATACACCTCTCTCTATGCCATTGGCACAACATACATTGCCTCTTGTCAACACTAAATCATATATCGAGTGGCCGCAATGGAAGTATAAACGTGTTCCGGGATTTGGTAAAGTGAAAATGAATGATATTGTAGTATTCAACTTCCCGGCAGGAGATACCGTAGCTGTCAGCTATCAACAAACTGACTTCTACGACAACATCATTTATCGGGAAGGAAAAGGAACTTTTTCCAACCCTATTAACATGGATAGTCTGAATCGCAAGCAACAACGGATCGTATACGACCTTTATCGGGATGCCGGCAGGAAATACGTACTTGCACACCCCGAAAAGTTTGGTGAAATAATCTATCGACCGGTAGACCGTCGTGAAAACTATGTAAAACGTTGTGTCGGACTTCCGGGAGATACTCTTCAGATAAAAGACCGCATCATATACATCGACGGTAAAGCACAGGAAGAACCGGAAAACCTTCAATTCCTCTATACTGTACATGCCACCGGTAAGATGATACCCGACGAATTTCTCCATGACGAGTTGGGATTAAGTAATGAAGATACGGAATACTACCAACCGGGAGCCACTATTTTCTACTTGCCACTTACCCAAAAAGCACGTAATACGTTACTTGCACGCAAAGACCTTGTTACTTCGATAGAACCAATCTCGACAGATAGGCCCTCGCACGATCTCTATCCACAAAATCTGTATACCGACTGGACAGTAGACAATTATGGCCCCATATGGATACCTGCCAAAGGTTCTACCATCACACTGACAATGGATAATCTTCCTATTTATGAGAGATGTATTGTTGCGTACGAAGGTAACAAGCTGGAAGTGAAAGACGATGGTATCTACATCAACGGACAAAAAACAGACAAATATACCTTCCAGATGGATTACTACTGGATGATGGGTGATAACCGCCATAATTCACAGGACTCCCGCTATTGGGGGTTTGTACCCGAAGACCATGTAGTAGGTAAGCCAATTGTAGTTTGGTTATCTCTCGATAAAGACCGGGGATGGTTTAACGGAAAGATCCGCTGGAACCGTATCTTTAAATGGGTGAAATGAGTGTGAGTTGATGAGTTGGTGAGTTGATGAGTTGGTAGGTTCTCAAAACTAAAGAACTAAAACGCCATGAAGAGAAATCTAAAATGGATAATAGCATTAGCCGGAGCAATAATCATCGTATTATTGCTCCGCAGCTTTGTTTTTACCTCATGCCTTATCCCTTCGGCAGGTATGGAAAATTCCCTCTTCCGCGGTGAACGTATATTAATAAACAAATGGAGTTATGGACTTCGCCTGCCACTGATGTCTCTTTTTTCTTATCACAGATGGAGAGAACGAGAAGTGGAAAAAGAGGATATTGTTGTATTCAATAATCCTGCGAGTACAACACAGCCCGTTATAGACAGGCGGGAGGTATTTATAAGCCGTTGTGCAGGTGTACCAGGAGATACCTTATTGATTGATTCACTATTTACGATAGTGTCCTCCCAAAACGTAGCAGGACCCGACCGTAAAAGGTTATATACCTACCCGAAAACCAGAGAAAAACAACTTGATTCGCTCCTGAGCATTTTATCCATAACTCCCAATGAACTGATGGGACAGGATTCCGTCAATAACGTACGAAGTTTCAGCCGTTACGAATATTACTTACTGGAACAGGCCATGAACGGATCAAACTGGATACAGCCACTTGAGTCAGACCGGGAAAAACAAGTAGTTAACCCGCTGATAATCCCCCGGAAAGGGATGGCCGTCCGGGTATACCCCTGGAACAGGACACTACTCCGTAACACACTTGTATTGCATGAAGGTAAACATGCAGAAATCAAAAATGATACATTGTATGTAGACGGACACCCTGCACAACACTGTTATTTCAGTAAGGATTATTATTGGATGGTATCCAATAATTCTGTTAATTTATCCGATTCACGCCTTTTCGGACTTGTACCACAAGATCATATTATCGGAAAGGCCTCTCTTATCTGGTTCTCCAAAGAGAGTAATACAAATCTGTTTGAAGGTTACAGGTGGAATCGTTTCTTTCAACCTGTACGATGAGAATAATGATGAATGTTTAATGATGAATTACAAATGAAAACTGTTTTTCTCTCTTCAGCCTATCTGGCTCCCGTAGAATACTATAGCAAATTGGTTACCTATGATAAAGTTTTTATCGAGCAGCATGACCACTATATGAAGCAAACCTACCGTAATCGTTGTACTATTGCCGGTCCGGATGGTGATATTGCACTTTCTATCCCTACTGTAAAGCCGGCAAATCCGAAATGCCCCATGAAGGATATCCGTATTTCCGATCATGGAAACTGGCGCCATATGCATTGGAATGCAATTGAATCGGCCTACAATAGTACTCCGTTTTTTGAATACTATAAAGATGATTTTCATCCGTTCTATGAGAAGAAATACGAGTTTTTAATCGATTTCAACGAAGAGCTCTGCCGACTTATTTGTCAACTGACAGATATTGAACTACACCTAAAACGAACCACAGAGTATAAAACGGATTTCGCTCCGGATGAGTATGATTTCAGAGAAGCCATCCATCCCAAAAAAGATTTCCGGGAGACGGATCCGGAATTTATTCCCCATCCTTATTACCAGGTATTCGAAACCCGGAATGGTTTTCGTCCGAATTTAAGTATGATAGACTTACTATTCAATATGGGGCCGGAAAGCTTATTAGTCCTACAACCACAAACAAGAAAATAGAGCAATAACCTTTTTAAGATATTTCTAAACAAGAAAGCATCTTCAAACAATCTGTTTCTATTTCTTTTCGAGATAAAAAAGAAGTAGAAGAAGACAGGCAAATTTATACTCAATCAACACATAGAAAAAGCATACTAAAAAAAAAGCTTCTCCTTCCTTTTCCTAAACCATTATTTCGTGTTTTTATCACGAAGATACACCGGTACAAGCTTTTGAGATAAAATTTAAAAGTGCACCGGTACACTAAAAATAAAATTCCATCCGAATGATACCAGGCTTTGAAAAGTTTAGTAAATTCAAAACAAAAACACTATGAAAGCAAGAGTAACCTCATTTATTGTCGTTTTATTGTTCACAACCGGGAGTATGTATGCACAATCTATTTGGGATGCAGAACATCTCAAAACCGTCAAACAATCTATACAGGAGCAACCCTATTCAGACATCTTTCAGGAACTAAAAGTAAAAGCTGATAAATTACTCAATGCAGTTCCTTATTCCGTCATGGATAAAGAAAAAACACCTGCCAGTGGAGACAAACACGACTACATGAGCCAGGCGCGTTATTACTGGCCCGATCCGACAAAACCCGACGGCTTACCATACATCAGCCGCGACGGAGAGTCAAATCCTGAACTGAACAAACTGGATCGTAATCGCTTAGGAAGTACAGCCAGCCGAATAACAACACTCAGCTTAGCATGGTATTTCAGCAATGACGAACGTTATGCACAAAAAGCAACGGAACTGATCCGTGTATGGTTCTTTAATAAAGATACCCGAATGAACCCTAACCTGGAATATGCCCAAATGATTCCGGGACGCCACAACAACAAAGGGCGCAGTTTTGGAGTGATTGACACTTATTCCTTTATAGAAATGCTCGATGCAGTGCAATTGCTGGAACAATCGCAAGCATTCACCAGTAACGACTCCAAACAACTCAAAACCTGGTTTGGGGAACTGTTAAACTGGATATTGACCAGCGAACAAGGAAAAGAAGAGCATGATGCCAAAAACAATCACAGTATAGCCTATGATGCACAAGTAATCGCTTTCGCTATGTATGCCGGAGATCAGGCCACTGCAGAACGATTCGTTAAAGAATTCCCCGAAAAACGTGTTTATAAGCAAGTTGAACCGGATGGGAAACAACCTCAGGAACTTCGCCGCACACTCGCTTTTGGTTATTCAGAATACAACTTGCAACACATGCTTGACATCTTTGTAATGGGAAAGAAAATGGGACTTTCCCTCGACAACAGTACTTCTGCCGACGGACGTAACTTCTACAAGGCAGCTGATTTTCTTGCAGCCTATCTGGGTAAAGATGTATCAGCATGGCCTTATCAGCAAATCAGTGACTGGAATATGAAACAGCAAGAGCTTTGCAAAGACTTGTATCGTATCTATCTGATGAATCCGACACGTACGGATTATCTTAGCCTGTACAAAGCCAACAATAAAATAGATATCAAAAGTGAATTCATTCTACTTTATGTACGTCCCGAAGATATAAGTAACAAGTAATATCTTATTCACAAAAAACAGCAGTAAAAGCTCATCTGGCAAAAAGTATCAGCCAGATGAGCTTTTTCATTATCTGATCTATATATCCCCCCCTATTCTATTCAGTAAATCATTTTATCCACCTTTCTCTAAAGAAATCCCAATTTTTCCACTTTATAGGAAAATATGTACCCGTCTATTTCCTCTACATGAGATACTTTTGTGATAAGTTTTATGATGTGATACTTTAAAAACCAATCAATTATGAAAAACTATTGGAGACTTTTCCTCTCTTTACTTTTTTTGTGCAGCGCTTTATCCCTGCAGGCTGCCGTAAAATCGTTCTCAGAATCTTTTGTCCTTTACACCAATTCAGAGGGGTTAACCGCCGCTTATAATGAAGGTTGGTGCCTTGATGGAAAAGGATCAGGAACTTTCGCTTATTATTCATCCCGTTCGGCTACATTTCCCGATGCACTTACTGACGGCACCGTCACTATGGAATCGGACTGGCTGGACGTTAAAGGAGCTAATAACAATAAAGGAGCTGTATTTACCGTCACTGGTATCTCCGGACTGAAATTAGCCTTTCAAAGTGGTAGTGCCGCAACCCGCTATGTGCGTGCCGTTGTTTCCGGCAATGCAGGAACAAATATTACTCTGTTAGGAGGAAGCGATGCCAATGAGGCAGGTGTGCTTGAGACCTCTGATTTGATCCCTGCCGAACGGTATACCATCACTGTCACCTCCTGGGCAGAGGAAACTTGCACAAGTGGAGCCGACAGTCGCTTGTATTACGTAGCTTTCATTGCAAATTCTCAGAATCTTCCTAATGCCGCCTACGTCTACGATTCTCAATATTCCAATTACTCCATTACCAAAGATCCGGTCTATCTGACATTGGTGAAATCGTTCACAGTAACAACGATTGATGCAAACAACTACAACTCCATCCCGGGCACTTATTATAAAGAGAGCTTAAAAGAGTACGATCTGGTAGTTGCTTCTGAGTCTGTTGCCAGTACAAATAAATTTGGTATAGCTCTATCAGACCTGGTAGGAAAAGTTCCAATGTTAAATTTAAAAGCGTTTTATTATGGAAGTGCGTCCTGGAACTGGGCCAGTGCAATAAACCCCACAGCCGGTTCTACAGGATGGAATCAAATCATAGTATCCGATGCATTTAAAACACACTCTCTATTCAAAGGCATCAATTCTGACGGTACCATCACTCTCTTTGACGGTACAGCAAAAACAAGTAATAATGTACAGAGCTATACCTCTCCTAAAGAGATTATCGCTTCGGATGAAGTACTTGCTACCAATGCCTCAAACGGATACAATGCCATACATGAGCATAAACAGAGTAACGGAAAAAATGGCTATATACTCATTCCCCTCTCTTATTCCGCAATCGAAACATTAACTTCTGATGCAAAAACGCTGATCACAAATGCAGCTTCTTATCTGGCTGCAACAAAAAGTGAATATACCGTACCCGCACAAGTGGAAAATCCCGTTATCAGTTATGACACCGATAATAATGTAACAATCAGCTGTCCCACCCATGGAGCTACCATTTATTACTGTAAAGACGGCTCCGCCTTATCCCCTTCAGCCTCTGTATATACAGAAGGGTTCTCTTTGAATACAACCACCACACTTAAAGCAATCGCTGTAAAAGAGGGAATGCTTCCGTCGGAAGAAGTTTCCGAATATATTGTGATTGCCAGAGAATGTGGGCCGCAAGTACTCGATCCGGAGCATCTGAACCGGGGAGCCATTGCAACCTACACCAACGATGGAATGCTGGTAAACTGGCGTTGGCTTGCCACAGATCCCGATGATATTGCTTTTAATATATATCGCGACGGTACAAAACTAAATACTCTGCCCCTCTCATCACGTACCAATTATCTGGATGCTGAAGGATCAGTTAATTCAAACTATACAGTCGAAACATTGAGTGCCGGCAAAGTAGTTGAAACCGCTGCAGCATTAGTTTTGGAAAAAGGATACCTGAACATTCCTCTCGACCGCCCTCAAGGAGGCACAGTTCAAGGTAGTAGTTATACCTACACCCCAGGAGACGCAAGTGTAGGTGATGTAGACGGAGACGGTGAATATGAAATTATCCTGAAATGGGACCCCACTAATCAATGCGACAATGGGCAGAATGGCAGCCAGAACTACACCGGCAATGTTTATCTTGATTGTTATAAACTGAATGGAACCAAATTATGGAGAATAGATCTGGGGGTTAATATCCGTGCCGGTGCTCACTATACTCAATTTATGGTCTATGATCTGGACGGTGACGGTAAAGCCGAAGTAGCTTGTAAGACAGCCCCGGGAACCATTGATGGACAAGGAAACCATGTAATAATGGGTAGTGACGATCCTACTGCCGATTATCGTGGAACCTATGGTGGTAAGAAAGGGGTTATAAAAACAGGGCCGGAGTATCTGACTGTTTTTGAAGGAAGCACCGGTAAAGAACTCTCTACCGTAGCTTATGAACCAAGTCGCAATATCATCTCAGACTCAGCATGGGGTGACAGTTACGGAAACCGAAGCGAACGCTATCTGGCATGTGTTGCCTATCTGGACGGAAAGAAACCAAGTCTTGTGATGTGCCGGGGATATTATACAGCCGCTTATCTCTGTGCCTGGGATTTTGATGGTAAGGAGTTGAAGAAAAAATGGATGCACGCATCCACCGTCAAAGGGCAAGATGCCTATGGTGAAGGTGCCCATAGCCTTGCCGTAGGAGATGTAGATGGTGACGGATGCGATGAGATAGTTTATGGTGCCTGCTGTATCGATCACGACGGTTCGTTACTCTATCGTACGGGATTGGGACACGGAGACGCTCTTCATTTAGGTGACTTCATCCCGGATCGTGATGGTCTGGAAGTATTTATGGTACACGAAGAAAAGTCGGCTGCTTATGGTTTTGAAATGCGTGATGCCCGGACCGGAGAAATACTTTCGGGACGTAAAATGGGGGCAGACATCGGCCGTGGTCTTTGTGCAGATATCGATTCGCTTTCACGTGGTGCCGAATATTGGTCTCTGGCTAAGTTCAATCTAAGTAGCGATGGCAGCTCTTACAACAATATAACCTTCAACTGCGATGGCGACTCTATTTCAGGGAAACGTCCCCCCGTCAATTTCCGCACATACTGGACAGGAAATCTATCTGAGGAAGTACAGGAAAAAGGAGTTATCTCTAAATGGGTAAATGCAACCTCCAGCTGTGCTACCGTGACCAACTTCGTATCGACTTATGGTTGCGGCGTAAACCTCATTAAAGACACCCCTTCGCTGCAAGCCGATATCTTCGGAGACTGGCGAGAAGAGTGTATCTATTATGATGAAGCCACCAAGAGTAATCTGATGATCTTCTCTACTCCGTTTACCTCTCCGTATCGGGTTCCGTGCCTGATGCACGATCATATTTACAGAATGTCTATCTGCTGGCAGAATGTGGCATATAATCAGCCCCCTCATTTGGGATATTATTTGCGTGACTATGTAAAAAACCAACAATCCAACCCTACAGGCATATCACAACCCTCTATAACGGAAGAGCAAAGTAATATTGAAATACCTTTCACTCTTATTTCCGAGGGCATTGTTATCCGTTATACAGACATGAATAATACATCCTGCAACATTCGTGTTTATTCTCAGGATGGTTTGTGTGTATATCACACAACAAATAAGTTTCAAGGAAACGGAGAAATTAAGCTTGAAGGTCTGGAAGAACTGAAAAAAGGCGTTTACCTGCTCTCTGTAGTTGCTGACGGAGTAAGAACTGTTAGGAAGATTATACGATAAAATAGAATAAAAACGAAATAAAGCCCATCATTGATAAACAGTATTTCAATGATGGGCTTACAAATTTTGTAAACTTGATTTAGAGATAAAATAGCCCAGTAACCAACCGTTATCAGTAGTATAACTATAATACACTGATCTTTTTCTCAAAGCATATGGAACAACCTTCTCAATGCATTGAGAAAAGTTTCTCAATACGTTGAGAAAAAACTCTCAAAGCATTGAAACAAAATTCTCAATACGATGAAACAAAATGAAACTTATACTAATCAGATAAACAGCATAGACCCTGTATAAAAGAAAAAACATCCTACGCACTCTCACTCTCTGATAAACAGACGAAATGAAAACAAGTGCGCAGGATGTATTGCTTATCAATAAGCAAGTATCTGTTTAAAGATCTTTTTATTTCAATTCAAAAGGAACTACCCCTTTAATATCGGCGGCAGAGGCAGCTATTACAGCTTCAAACTTACCCGGTTCGGCCACCCATTCATGTTTGGCGTCATCGAAGAAACTCAGGGCATCTTTAGCAATCGTAAATGATACGGTCTTTTCCTCACCCGGAGCGAGCTTTACTTTATCAAAACCTTTCAACTCTTTAACAGGACGGGGCAAAGATGATTTTTTATCACTGATATAGAGCTGAACTACTTCCTGACCTTCACGGGTACCAGTATTCTTCACAGATACCGTAAAAGTAATTGTATCATCGGCAGACATCGTTTTCTTATCGGCAACCGGTTTACCATATTCAAATGTAGTATAACTCAACCCATAACCAAACGGAAAGAGTGGCTTCACCTTCTTCTGTTTATCGGTCCAACGATACCCTACGAAAATACCTTCATTGTACTTCTCGTTGACAATGTTACCTACCTTTTCATTGCCGGGATACTCGCCCAGCTGATGTGCGGGCACGTCTTCCAACTTAGCAGGAAAGGTAAAAGGTAATTTACCGGACGGATTCACATCACCAGTCAATACAGCAGCGATAGCTGTCCCTGCCTCCGAACCTAAAAACCATGCCTGCAAAATAGCGGGGACTTCTTTCACCCAAGGCATTGCAACAGCATTACCGGAGATATTGATTACAATCAGATTCTTATTAGCTTTGACGAGTTCTGTAATAACTTTATCCTGATCGTACGGTAAACCAAGTCCGGCACGGTCAGAGTCCTCACAATCCTGATGCGCACTTTTGTTTAGCCCTCCAATGAATATTACATAATCCGCTTCGCCTGCCACACGTACAGCCTCAGCAATAAGTTCCTCCGGAGTACGGTCATCTTTCAGATTCTGCCCTGAAACGACACCGTTGTACTCGCCACTTGCATCACCTACATAACCGCGCGCATAGACAACTTCTGCCTTATTACCAACGCGGTTGCGAATGCCATCCAGCGGAGAGATTTCACGTTGCACTTTCAAAGAGGAAGAACCACCACCTACAGTCATCATCTTTACAGCATTCTCACCGATCACGGCAATTTTTTTTGTATTATCAAGATCGATAGGTAACAGATCGTTGTTATTTTGTAACAATACAATACCCGCTTCACCTATCTTACGGGCAGCTTCATAGTGTTCCGGTGATCTCATTGTACCATAAGGACGGTTACGATCCATTGTTGTACGGAAGGCCAGACGAAGAATACGGCGTACCTTATCATCCAACTCTTTTGTACCTACTTTACCCGACTTTATACGTTCGAGATAAGGTTGCGCCAGATAATAATTGTCATAAGCATTACTCGTACCGTTAGACAAACCATTGGTCCAGCTACCAAACTCCATGTCAAGTCCGTTGGTTATAGACTGGTCTGTGTCATGTACACCTCCCCAATCGGATACAACTACACCATCGAATCCCCATTCACCTTTTAATATGTCATTCAGCAGGTATTGATTATGGCAACCATGCTGATCTTTGTACAAATTATAAGAACCCATGATAGCCCATGTGTTACCTTCCTGAACGGCTGCCTTAAAAGCAGGCAGATATATTTCGTACAGAGCACGGTCATCTACTATCACATTTGTAGTGTGGCGATTCACTTCCTGGTTATTCAACGCATAATGCTTCACACAGGCAGCCACTCCATTCTTTTGTACTCCCTGTATATAAGGAACGACCATACGTCCTGCCAGATAAGGATCTTCACCCATATATTCAAAATTACGCCCATTCAACGGTGTACGATAGATATTCACACCCGGTCCCAACAAAACGGTTTTATTGCGATAGCGGGCTTCTTCTCCGATACTTTTTCCGTAGAGCATAGACACTGTCGGATCCCAGGTAGCAGCCAGACAAGTTAAAGCCGGAAAAGCCACACAAGAATCATTGGTCCAGCCAGCCTGATCCCATTCATCCCACAACACTTCGGGACGTATACCGTGAGGTCCGTCTGTCATCCAAAACTCAGGAATACCCAAACGCGCCACACCCGGGGAACTGAATTTTGACTGTGCATGCGTCATGGCTACTTTCTCCTCCACTGTCATTCGGGATAGGGCATCCTCTACTCTCTCTTCTATCGGCTTGCTATCGTCAAGATAAACCGGGGTCTGCGCAAAAACAGGCAGAGCAGTCAGGGACAAGCCCAATAACATTGATCTTACTTTCATGATACTATTTTACTTATTATACAAAAAAATTAAAACGAGACGTTTCGTCGTGTACCAGTTATTTAGCTATAAATATATTAGTTAAACGACAAACAAGTTCCTTTTTATTAAACAAATTCACTAACATTAAGAATTGCATATACCTGCCGTTCCTCAATTAAGTAATATGGCAGGTACAAAGCGCAGCAATCCTCTTATCTGTTATTTTACCACAACCTTATTTCCATTTACAAGGTAGACACCCATAGTCAGATTATGAACCGTAGTACAGCCCATTACAGAGGCTTCATAAACAAGACGCCCTTCTCCTGTGTAAATTTTAACAGGAGTCTCCACAAGGCTGTCAATAGCAATACTGCCCTTCATTCCCCGTACCGTTATTGCATCGGCAAGCTCCGGAGCAATACCTGTGGGAGCAGACTTCAAAGTAACTGTATTCATACTCTGGGCAAGGTTCTCCATGCTCCCTTTCGTCCCGTCCAACGGAGCATAAATCTCCAGACTTGACTTCAGCATATCTCCTTCACACAAACCCGCAATCTCTTCCGCGTTCATTGCAGAACGATAGAAAAACAGTTCGCTGTATGATCTCTCAACATTGGACGTTTTATCACCAAGTGTAAATTTACCGGCAGTCAGTTTTTCTTTCAGTTCTCCCTCCAATACGTTGTCTACATAAAGTAGCGTACGTCCCTGTGCATAATAATGTGCCAGTGACACAGTATGCCATTCGCCATCACTGATACCCGCCTTGCTTAAAATCTCTCCATTAACCGGTGATTGATATACGATTTCTCCGGTCTTATTGACAATCAGCTTTCCTTCTGCAGCAGCATTTACAAATGAGGCAATTGTACCGGCCTCACCCCCTTTAATTTTAAAAGAGACGGTAAACGGATGTACCTCATTTTCAGAAGTAAACTCCAGATACGAACCGTTTTTCAAGCTACATGAAGTACCCGATACACGTTGCGGTAAAGTTTTACCTGCCTTTATGGCATCAAACAGAGAGGGAACCATGGCGTAAAAGAACTCACGATGTCCTTCGGTGGTAGGATGATAAATGTCACCGTCAACCTGGTAGCCATCCGCCCATTGACCGTTTCCGTTATCAATTGCTCCCAACAGATTAACCGACGGAAGATCCCATTCATGAATCAGCAGATTCATCTGTTTCACAAATTCATAATCACTTGCAGTGAAATCTCCACGAGTATAGCTATTTGTTATCAGAGGATATTTACCACTCTCGCGCGCTTTCTGAATAAGAGTTTGCATGTTGGTTTTAAACTGATCGAAAGTAGCCTGCTTATCCGTTGCCTCATGAATACCCTCATTGCCCAAAGAGAGACCAAAAATAACGTATTCACCGCAATCATGGATCAGGTCGTTGAAACGTCCCAATAAGTTCAGTGTATTATTTCCATTCACAGAGATGCCCGATACAAACCAGGGAAAAGTACTTACCTGATCGCTAAACCGTCCCTCTAACATCTCACCATACATATATGCATAACCCTGATTAGAGGTTGCTCCCTGGCCATTTGCAACCGAAGATCCCATCATTGATATTTTATAAGGATCAACCCCATCGCCACAATCAATGTAATAAACATAGTTGCGAAGATCAAGCGTTACATTATATGTACCATGATTGATATTTATATCTTCCACTGCATATCCCTGAGTAGACAAAGCGACTTCATTTGCAGTCCCTTTTACACGCTTCATCTGATTGTCCCAACTCTTGTTCATCACAAAAATAAAACGTTCACGATCACTGGCACCAGATATTCTGCTAAGTTCCACTTTTCCATTCCATACACCTTTACCCTGATAAGTTAAAGGAACTCCTTTAGTCTGATCCCAGCCACCGGGAGTGACACTTCCAACAAGACTCCATTCCTGAATGGGAACAATAGTATACGTTTTCTTGGCAAGATCCACTGTTATAAGCGCTTCACCAATTGCAGCAGTAGTAATGGCACTTCCATCCGTAGCCAACACATCATCATTGCTTCCTGCCCCCCAGTTTACACTTTTTCCTTCTTTGGTGATACTTTTAAAAGAAAATTCTCCGGCTTTCAACGAAGTATAGAGTTCAAAAACATTCGTTAATGTTCCATCGGCAGACACCATATGCATCGGAATATCCGTTCCTTCTTCTGTGGCTGTACCACTGATTGATAATGAAGTATAGTCAACTGCCGGTTCGGGACGTTCACCACCAGCATATTCTTCTATCTTTAATACATTCAAAGCAATATAAGCTCCGGTCTTTCTTGAAATGGTGAACTTTATCTTACCATCATCATCCGGATAAATTAGCTCTGACGTACAGACATTCTTTATATTCTGGTTAATACCTGTTCCTCCACAATCTTTTCCGGCTATCTGCAGTTCACCTTTATACAGGTTTAGTCCCGACATTGTATAGTATGCTGTACGTACATCATCCGCTTTCCGGCTTCCGAATGCATAGAATTTATATCCTTTCTGCGGGTCCAGATTAGAAAAAGTAAAGCTACTATTATCCTCACCGGACTCAATAAAGAAATAATCTTCTGTAGCAGATGCAATGGCAAGATCTCCTAAATCTTCGACTGTAGGTTCAAGCAATCCGCCTCCACCGCTTTTACCGTTTGTAGAAAAACGGGTATCCAATGTTAATGTATAATTGGTTGAAGTATTTTCAGCATTGATTAAAGACGGATAAACAGTACCGGCAACTGCATATTTATTTTCCGTTGTGTTATTGGTTATATTATTCCAATAATGATTATTTGCATCGGGGCCTTCCGTCAGAGTTCCCTGAGCTGCTATCTGAGAGCCAAAATCAAAATAAAGCGTTTGTGTCAAAGTCTGTGCCTGAAGAACAGAGCAACAGAATGTTAGTAATAAAAGTAGTATATTCTTCATGATTATAATAGATTAATGTGTTAATAAGTTCTTTGAATATCCTTGCTACCCGAGATTTTCAGGTAGCAAGGATAAATTTCCATAAACAATCTTCTTACCTATATTTACTTATTTCCTGACTAAAGAAATAATACCTTTATCATTACCGGCAGTCATATCCAGTGTCAGCACGGCTTCTACTCCATCTTCGAGGGTAGCTCCGGCTTTATATCCAATATTTCCATCCCCACTAATTTCTATCAGGTCTTTGGAGTCATCTGCTACGGTAAGCTTCAATTCATAATCCCAACCATTGCTGGCATAAAACTTACAGCTGATGTAATCACAGCGGATACGTTTACCTATAGCGGACGGTGCTTCTGGCCCGACTACTCCACTAAAACGATACACCTTCGGAGATATTTCCGCCATGCGATAGGCACTATTAAGATCCCAGGCAAACTGATTATCCATGGAAGAGCGAGCCAATCCCCATCCGAGAACTAATATGCTGCCGTGTCCATCATTATCCAATCCAGCCAGCGCACCTCCACTCATACGAACAGCGGACAGAACTTTTGTAGAAATATTGGCTACGGCCTGATAATCGCCTCCAACAGGCAGGAATGTTAGTTGCCCGTCATTATTCGTAAAGAAGTCGGGATCTACATACCATGATGCAAGATCGTCAATGCCGGTAACCGTAACAGATTGGTTTTGAGTCATAGCCAAAGTTGCCGTATAAGTCTCTCCATCTGTTGAAGCCATTTTCACTCCACCAAAGTTTATATTCTCTATTTCTATTTGCTGTGCACCTTCATCAGTTACGGTCAATACAGCACTACTGATTCCCTTCGTGACATCTACCACAAACTTATAGGCATGTCCTTCTGTAAACGACTTCCCGTCAAGCAGATATAAATTACCATTATCATGCCCGGTATCGCCACCAGTACCGATGCCAACCAAATCACTGCTCGTAGTAAGCGCATCACTTCCAAACTCACCTCCCCAACCTTGCTGGTGGAAGAACTTAAAGTTTATGCTACTTGCCTTGAGTGAACGTCCGGCTACCAGTGTTATCTGATATTTCTTAGCTGTAATCTGTGACATGCACAAACCATTCTCGGTAGTCCAACCCACTTCCTTTCCGGACAAAGAAGGTTTACCTACACCGTCACCAATCACCCAGATTGCTCCCGTACCATCTGTTTGTAAAGCTGCCGGAGCGCCATCTTTCAGGGCAACAATACTGAAATACTGCAACTTCATATCAGCTTTGATACGATAAGAACCACCAATCGGAAGGAATTTCAATTTTCCATCTGCTTCTTTAGAGAAGTAATCAGGATCAATGTACCAATTGTCATAATCGGGAACCCCTGTTATTTCAAGCAAGTCATTAGTCTTCAGGCTAAGGTCCATTGTGTATGTATTGGCATCTACCATGTCCATCTCTTCACCGTTCACCAGTAACTTTACAAAAGGAGAAGCCTCATATGAGAATGTATTGAACTTAATCTCGTAAGCCCCCGGATCAGTATTGGAGAAAGCGATCGTATTGTCTCCCCTCACTGCTATCTGGTTATCATTGTCCCAGCCAAACACAAGTTCATTCCCATTCTCTCCCATTTTGGGAGCCTTGATATAAGCTTTCAATTTCTGAGGGAATTCGTTTGTCACGTTATATTGGAACGCCTCTGTACGCTCCATCCTGTACTCTACATTATCTTCGGTTACCAAAGTCAGATAAGGGAAATCCGGACGTGCCAATGATATCTCCTGCTCTGTTTCAGTAGTAGTAAAATGGATATTCTGCAAAACATATTTCAGTGTTGCCTTTCCATTTGCGATATTTGGCAAGAAGGGAATATAAATCTTCCCGGTATAGTCTTCACCACTTGTTTTGGTACGGATCACCGTTTCAGAAACTTTCTCTTCACCATAGAAAAGCTGTGCTTTCAGGGTAGACAAAGGTACTTCCAGATCGGAAGCTTTCACTGTGAATGGCAAGCTATCACCAAACAATGCGTCAGCATCCTCCGTCTTCACATCCATACCCGGATTTCCCGGATTCCACTCATCATCGTTACAGGAGGTTACAGACAGTACTCCCGCCAACGCCAATGCTAAATATATATTCTTTTTCATATTGGTCTACTTTACTGATTGTTTTTCCTGTTATTTCTTCGCCCAACGATAAGAGGTTACTGATCTGCCTGGTACATCATAAGAGAAGTGCCGGCTACCATCACTGATCGTAATTTTTTTCTTCTGGTCATTGTTGTTCACAAGCACAAAAGCATAGGTTCCATCGGGATTCTCAAAGGCAGAATAGGTCAGGTCACTATCTGTATAACCACTTGTTCCGATACGTATAGCGCCGGGTTTAACTACCGTAGACATATGTGCAATAATATAATAATGAGAATTGCGTGTGATCGTTTTGTAATCGCTATTGTTGATATCAACAGCACCATAGCAAGTCTGGCAACCACCTTCACGGTTAGGGCCACGATCGTTATCCAGCATCAGGTTCCATACGATAGCCCCTTTACACCAGTTATTAGCCGTTCCCAATGCCACTTCACGCATATCTTCCAAAAGGCGTTTCCGAAGGTCGCGTCCGCTATTCCAGGTACCAATAGAGGTTTCGGTAAACAACAGGCTCTTTTCCGGATTGGCCTTGTGAATGTTGTTCAACTCTTCACGGTTACCGCCATAATTATGGTAAGCAGCTCCCGTGATGTATTTGCTGGCTTCAGCGTCTTCATAAATTTTAGTAGGATAGCTCTGCTGATCTTCAATATTATCATAGTTATAGTTGTGATCATAAGCATAGATCTTCACACCCAGACTTTCCATTTTCGGGCCAAGTTCCTTCACAAAATCTCTCTGTTCTTCCCAACTCATATAAAGAGAAGCTGAGTTTTGACGATTCAACGGTTCATTCTGCGGAGTTACAGCATAGATATTAATGCCTTGTGCCTTGAATGCTTCTACCCATTTTGCAAAGTAAGTGGCATAATCTCCGTAATAATCAGGATTCAACTGTCCGTTTGTCCATGAGTGAAACGGTTCTTTGTCAGACAGGTTATTCACCTTCATCCACAGCGGACAAGTCCAGGGAGAACCTAAAATCTTAATCGTAGGATTAATGGCCAGAATCTCCTTCAAGATAGGAATAATATACTTTGTTTCTTCATTCTGAAGAGCAAAATTCTCAAGGCCTTCGGTATCACAGCAGGTGTATTCACTCAGAGAGAAATCGGAACAACCAATCGCAATACGAATATAACTGAATCCATATCCATTGGTATCAGAGAAAGTTTCCGTCAGGAATTTTATTCTGTCAGTAGGAGTCATCAACAAGAGGTTGTAGCAGGTAGAGCCGGTAATGGCTACCCCAAAGCCTTCCATATCCTGATAACGGGTAGCAGGATCAAGAACTATATTAGTAGGAGCCATGTTGTCTTTATTACTAAAGTATACACCATCACGGGTAAGGTCCTTAGTCAGGCTCTCTGTTGTTGCATAAATAGTCACATCACCTCCTACGGGAGGAGTTACCGGAGTTTCTGCATCATCGCTGTTGCTGCAAGCAGCCAATATAGTGAAGCATCCAAGAAATGTCAATGCCAAGTTTCTCATATTTATCATAATCATTATTTGTTTTAGGGTTAATATCCGGGGTTTTGGTGTATTTTGTCGTTTGCATCGATTACTGTCTGAGGAATCGGAAGTCTGTAAGAGTCCACATCGAACTGATAAACCTGACTTTTGCGGCCGCTATCTTTAGCGTAAACAGCATTCATCACCTCTTCTACTTTATCCAAACGTACCAGGTCAAACCAACGCTGACCTTCAAAAGCCAATTCAAGACGGCGCTCCTTTAACAACGCATTCAACATTCTGTCTTTGTCTGTACGCACAGAAGAAGAAAGTTTGCTTAACTTTGCACGTTCACGTATCTGATCAATGATCTTGGCAGCTCCTTCCAGATCCGGAGTCTCCTTCATGATCAGGGCCTCTGCTTTCAAAAGTAGTACATCGGCATAACGATATTTGATAATACTACTGAATGCAGAACGGCATTTATACATGAATGGATAATTGTCCGCCGGATAATAGTTACTCCATGTACAATCATAGTAAACAACTGATTCATTGAAACGCACTTCGTCACCTTCGGATTTGAACGCATTGATCAGGTCACGTGAAGGAGTTACCCATTTGGCCCAGGTAAAGTTATTGTTCCAATTCGCCAGGTCACGTCCGAACATCCAGGTACACCAGTTACCGGTTCCCTCAAACTGTGCCTCAAGGATAGATTCCTTTGTATTTCTCATTTTAGCATCGTTACCTGCTGCATTCATACCAAACAGGTCATTAAAATTATCTACCAGTTCAAAACCATCAGCAGTAACCTCATCACAATACTGAATCACCTTGGTATAGTCTCTCAAAGGTTTTTCCGCATAGATCTTTGCAAGCAATGTACGGGCTACTGATTTGGTGAACAGTTTCTTATTACCGGGATTGTTGTCCGGTGCATTCTTTACTGCATCCAGCAAATCTTTCTCTATTTGCTGATAAGCTTCCAGTTCCGTATTCTGAGGAGGAAAGTATTCAGGATAAACATCACCAACAGTTTCAGAGGTAATGTCAGCAGCTTCTGTAATGATCACCGGGAAGTCTCCCCAGAGACGTACCATATCAAACATAACCATTGCCCGGAAAATCTTTGCCTCTGCCTTGTATTGTAAACGCTCAGCAGAAGTCAGTGCATTGTCCGTCACAGCATCAATATTACAGATCAGCTTATTGGCACGGGCAATATCCTCCATATAGCGATCCCAGTCGCGGCTCAACACAGGATTGGAACCTTCGATAGAGTTATTTTCAAAAGGTACTACTTCCGCACCGGTCGTTCCGGCATACGCATTATCAGAGTGTGAATCCGAAATCAACAACAAATCTACATACCAGTGTTCCTGGCGATCCTGCATTTGTTTGTAAATAGTGGTCAGGTGGCTCTCTACGGCTGCTTTATCTTTGAATACAACCTTACTTCCGGTATCTCCTACTCCTTCTGTCAGATCAGAATAGGTATCGAGCGGACTATAATCTAATGAGCAGGAACCCAGGCTCAATAGCAAGCTGGATGTTAATCCACAAAATATATACTTTAGTTTCATACAATCTCTTTTTTAGAATTCAACATTAAGGCCAAACGTAAATGTTCTGCAATGCGGATAAGTTCCCCAATCGATACCTTGTACCGAACCGCTGTTTCCCCACTGATTCACTTCCGGGTCCATACCGGAGTAGTTGGTCCACGTCAGCAAATTGGATGCAGTAAAATAAGGTTGTAGGCGGGTTATACCCCATTGTTTCAGCAACTTGCCTCTAAAGTTATAAGACAAAGAAACATCCTTCAGACGCAGATAGCTTCCATCTTCTATAAAGTAAGTGGAGTTCTTCAGGTCGAAACCGGCTTTGGGTACATCTGTAATCTGTCCGGGAATTTTCCAACGGTTCAACACCCGGGTAGACTGGTTTTTCCCATCATACATACCCTCTGTCTCGATACGGGAAGCATTGAAAATATCATTCCCGTAAGAACCCTGGATAAAGATACTCAGGTTGAAACCTTTCCAGGAGAATGTATTTGTCATACCATATGTAAAGTCAGGATTCGGATCACCGATATAGGTACGATCCGATGTAGTGATCTTACCATCCCCATTCAGGTCCCGGTACATCAATTCACCCGTTTCCGGATTTACACCATCACTGATATATCCATAAAATCCACCCAATGAACGACCCGGTTCATTACGTACTACATAATCATTGGTAAAATCGCTGGTTTTTGCATCGTAATATACTTTCTGAAGCTCCAGTTTAGTCAACTTATTCTTATTAAAAGAGATATTGAAATCAGTATTCCATTCAAATTCACCTCTGAAGTTTTTGGAACTGACCGCAAACTCAAACCCCTTATTTGTCATTTCTCCCTCATTGCGGGCAATAGAATTGGCTGCGGCAGCACCGGCTGGCAACGATACATTCATCAGCATGTCCTTTGTCTTCTTATAATAGTAGTCCATGTTGAAAGTTAACCGACCGTTCAGTACGGTAAGGTCAATACCAATGTTGGTCTGTGAAGTAGTCTCCCACTTTAAATCGGAAGTACGCAGGTTGGCCTGACTAATCGTTGGAAGTGCATTAACATCTTCTTTCACTGTCCAGTCCACACGATTTATATTGTAACGTTGCAGATAAGCATAGTCTCCTATTCCCGATTGGTTACCGGTCTGTCCCCATCCGCCGCGAATCTTTAAATCGTCCAGCCAGGTAAGATCCTTCATAAACGCTTCGGACGAAAGACGCCATGCGGCAGAGAATGACGGGAATACTCCCCAACGATGATCGGGATGCAGTTTGGAAGAACCATCGGCACGTACATTGGCAGTAAACAAATACTTGCTGTCATAATTGTAGGCAGCACGGGCAAAGAAAGACATAATTCCCCATTGAGAAGCTCCCGAGCCTGTATTGTTCCAGGATATTTTGTTAGCAGCATTCAATGTCTGTATCAGATCATTACGATAATGAGAACCATTAATATAGCTATTGGTATAATCGGAATCCGTCCATGATGAACCACCCATCACTTCCAATCCGTGTTTTTTGAAGTTCTGATTGTAAGTCAGGATATTGTCAAAGGTCAATACGGTATTCATGTTGCGTGAGTCGGAACCTTCACCATATTGATTACGTCCCCAGGCTGTGGAGATAGGATCAAGAAAGGTAGTACTGATCGCATTCCGACGGTCGATGGTGAAAGTTGATTTGAACTTCAACTGAGGGATAATCGTAACCAAGACATTACCCGATGCCAGTAAACGGTTTTCACGGTCTTTATTGTTTTTTGAGCGGGCCATATTCTCTAATGGATTCGTAATATTGCTCACACCGTAGAAATTATTGTAATACTGTCCCGGATTCAATGAATCCCAAACCGGAGCATACGTAGGGGTATTAACGACAGCCAGAATTACACCACCACGGTTAGCGCCTGTTCCCATAGCACCTCCGCCATTACTGGAATAATCCGAATAAGAAATATTAGCACTTACATTTAACCAGCTACGAATCTGATTATCCAGATTCACACGGAAGTTATAACGCTTATAGTAGGAGATGTCCAGTACGCCCTTCTCATTCAGATAACCGGCCGAGATATAGTACTTCATTTTATCATTTCCATTTGAAACAGATACCTGATAATTCTGAGTATTACCGGTACTGAATGTTTCATCAAACCAGTCTGTACGATCAGGTAACCCCTCAGGCAATGTAACAAGTCCGATTTCGTCCTGCAATTCCTTATACTGTGCAGAATTTAATGCATCCATTTTGCTGGCTACTTTATTCAAACCAAACTGTGCGTTCAAAGAGACCTTTGCATTACCCGTTGCACCAGCCTTGGTTGTAATAAGAATGACACCATTCGCAGCACGTGAACCATAGATAGAAGCCGAAGAAGCGTCTTTCAGAATCTGCATACTCTCAATATCGTTGGGAGAAAGAAACTTTATATTATCCACCGGCACGCCGTCTACTACATAAAGCGGATCGTTACTTCCATTCATAGAGGTTGTTCCACGTACACGGATAGACATCTCACCACCGGGCTGTCCGTTTGGTTGCATCACAGAAACACCGGCAGCCTTACCTTGCAGTGCCTGCCCTGCCGAAACAATCGGACGCTGGTCAAGGTCTTTTGTAGAAACTGTTGAGATAGAGGTAGTCACGTCTTTTCGCTTCACAGCACCATAACCGATAACAACCACCTCATCCAGCACTTCATTATCCTCATGTAAAGTGACTTCCAACGTTGGTGCGGCTTTTACTTCCTGAGTTTTATAGCCCACATAAGAAACAACCAAAATAGCATTTGGGCTTACCTGAAGGGTAAAGTTACCATCGAGATCGGTAATAGACCCATTTGTTGTACCTTTTTCCAGTACACTGGCACCAATAACAGATTCTTTCTGTGAATCCAGTACCTGTCCTTTTACAGTAATCTTTTGTGAAAACGCACTTAACGAGAAAAACATTGCCAGTAAAGCAAAGAGAACCTTTCGATTCACAAGGAGGGATTTCCACCTGTTCTTTTTCATACGTATTAATTTAGAATTGAACAATTAAAGTTAATTTGGTCCGGATTTCATTTGAACTCAAATGTTCTCGCAAACCGACGCAACAAAAGTATAAAGAATGGTAAGTCAAAATAGGACGATTAAAGAAATAGTGGATTAACAATTAGCCTATCACACTGATAAGCAAAAGAATAGCAATCAAAATCCAATTATAAAAAGTGGATAAATTAGAATAAGATACAGACCTGTTCAGGTCTGCTTCTACTTAAAACGAGCCATAAAATAACCGATATTTCACTATAACTTCGCCAATCGGATTGTCAACGAATCTCTTTCACTCTCTCCTCAAAATCATCCCGTGAAATACAAGCTTTGTTTTTCACTTTAGAGCGATAATTATAAATCGTATTCACAGAATAACGAAGAAATTCCGCTATCTGCGAGCTATCTTCAATACCCAGACGGATCAATGCAAATATTCTTAACTCTGTATTCAGTAATTCCCCCCGTTTCAATATAACCTGCCCGTCATCCTGTAACAGGGCATTGAACTTCTTCACAAAATCGGGGAATATATGGAGGAAAGTTGTATCGAAGTTCACATAGAGTTCTTCCAATTCGCTATCAAATGCATCTTGCGAACGAGTGATCTTTAAAAGATCGGCAGTTTGCCCGGCAGAAATCTTTTTATTGACCATACGCCGATAAGCATCCAGCTTATCAATATAGGTAGAGCAGAGCTTGACAAAACGAGCAATATACTCTTCCTTAATCTGGTTAGATTCTGACAGTTCGAGGTTGGTGGACTGAAGGCAAGTATTCATTGCACTCAGCTCTTCATTCAAAGAATTTAGTTGTTCGTTGGCTGTCTGAAGATGATTACGTGCTACGGATAATTTCTTCACCTGACGATAAATGTAAACCAGGGCAACCAACAGAAGCACCAGCAAAATGGTAATAAGCAATGCATACTGTTCCAATCGCCCGTTCTGTTTTTCGATCATAGCCTGATATGTCTTATCAATCAGAGAAAGTACATCCGCACTTTGCCAACTCCGCAAACGGGCATTATAGAATTTAGTTTCATTCCAGGAAAAGCGCATATAGCGATAGGCCCGTTCTACATCTCCTTCTTCATAAAGCACCTGGGCAAGCATCCACAAAGAAGCATGGTCTTTGGTGGCCGACTGTATATCAGAAATTGCTGAAAGAGCCAAATAGTACTTCTCTTTTTCCGCATCTCCCTGTTCCTGAAAGATAGTGGCACGATAATAGGTTGCAATGGCGTATTGAGGAGTACCAAAAGTTGCTTTTGACAAACGCATATCATTGACTCTCAAAGCCTCATCATATTTATGATCATCCCGTAATTTATCTTCATGTAGAGCCAAATAGTCATCCGATTGTGGGTCCAAAGAACGGTTAAGCGAATCTTTATACGCCTGAGAAACTCTCCAGTATCGGGCAGAACTAATTTTATCCTGTGTATAAAAGCCCATTTCACCGTAAGCACGATTGTAACAAGCATAATATTTCAAAACGAACTGATCATCAAGCGTTTTACGGTCAACAGCTTCAAGCAAGTCTACTGCCTCCTTATACATGCCCGATGAAGAAAGTAAATAAGAAAGTTCTAATCTGGACTGATCCTCCCGGATAGGATCTCCCAATTTCTCTGCAATCAGTATGTTTTCATTCAGATAATGGATGGCCGAATCGCAGATAAAAGCTTTATACTCTTCATAAAGCTGCATATTCAAATTATATCGTTCTATAGAGAAAGGACTTGTTTGAAGAGTAGTCGTTGTTAACTGACGAATCTGAGCCTCCTTTTCCTGAGCATATACTTCGTGACCGGCAATCACTCTATCAAGTACATTTAGCAAAGAATCGAGATTGGTATTGGCAGATACCAAGTGAGTAATCAGGGTTAATGATAAAAACAGGAGGCATTTCTTTGTCATCTAATTTTCATATTTTTGAAATGAAAGTATCAGTATTAACAAGACAAAGATAAAATAAAAAACTTTATCCTCACGAACAAACCCATCAATTTGTATCTTATAAAGAAAGTAAGGTCAGGCAATACGGAGATAAAATACCCTATTACGTTGCCTTAATCCCTTCCTATCATACATTATAATCAAACGAACGAAAGACCGTAATTGAACGATGTACGACATGTGCATGTCGTGCTGTACGAGATGCACATGTCGGGATGTTCCACATGCACATCTCGTGCAGTACCAGATGTGCATGTCGTACATCGTTCTTCACCGGGATAAAAGAGATACCCCGGGAAGAAAAGCCGTAAGTGCTATAATATCATTTATAAATCAGCGTAGACAGATATTCCTCTGCAAACATCTCATTGGCTACTTCAAGAAGATTATCTGCCGTCAATGTCTCTATACGTTTACAGACTGTATCCAGATTCTCAAACTTATTGTAATGCAGGAAAGTTTTAGCCATACCCAAAGCATTGTTCTCAAAGTTATCCGAAGCTACACAGATTTGCCCTATCAACTGTTTTTTGGCAGCTTCAATTTGTGAGGAAGTCATCTTTACATCACGCATCCGCTTTAGTTCTTTATAAGTCAATCGCAGACAAGTATCCACATCCTCAAGGTCTGTACCAAAGTAGATGGAAAAAGCACCGGTATCCGTATAAGAAGTCAGATTGGATTCTACATTGTATACCAACCCACGGCGTTCACGTAAAGCAACATTCAGACGACTATTCATACCGGGGCCACCCAAAATATTATTCAGCAGATAGAGAGCGGTACGTTTATCATCATAAGCATTATACCCCCGGCTCCCTAACATCACATGAGCTTGGTGAGTATCTTTCGGTATTACCAGGTGTTCCGGGACATATAATGGCGGTGGAGTACGCAAATTTTTCACCTCGCCAGCCGGTATATCCGCCATCAGTTTTTCCAACATATTCACTAACCTCTTAAAATCAATTTTTCCCTGAACAAAGAAAACCATATTAGAGGGTTGATACAGTCGTTGTGTAAATGCCAGAGCATCAGCTGTCCGGAATTGCCTCAGCAGCTCCGGGCGCCCCAAAATATTACGCCCCAATGGATGCCCACGGAATATCATATCTTCAAAGTCATCAAAGATCAATTCCGAAGGATTATCTTCATAAGATTGTATTTCGTCAATGATCACTTCTGTCTCTCTTTCTATCTCACGCTGCGGAAAAGTAGAACGGAATACAATATCGACCAGCAATTCTACTGCACGCGACAGGTCATCTGCCAGAAAAGCAGAGTAAACTACCATCTCTTCTTTATTGGTATAGGCATTCAAATCACCTCCCACAGCCTCCATACGGTTTAATATATGCCAGGCCTTCCGCTTTTGCGTGCCTTTAAAGATAAGATGTTCTACAAAATGAGCCATTCCCTGTTCATTTTCAGTCTCATCACGAGTACCGGCATTCACAGCAAAACCACAATAAGTCACATCGGAAACTACAGGTTTACAAATAATCCTCAAGCCATTTGACAGAGTATGCTCGACCTGCTCCGTTAGTAAATTCTTCATTATCAGTACTAAGTTTTATTGATGCTACAAAAATACAATAAAACTTATTGTCGTTTATAGAAAATTGCAGATATTTGTAGACTATAACAGTGACAACGTGTATGGAAAAGATAGGAATATTCTGTTCTGCATCAGAAAACATTGACAAAATGTATTCCGATGCTGCTGTCCGGGTAGGTAAATGGATAGGTGAAACAGGCAAAACTCTTATATATGGCGGTGCCAGTCTCGGACTTATGGAATGTATAGCACAGGCAGTAAAAACAAACGGTGGACACATTATTGGTGTAGTTCCCGCCAAACTTGAAGAGAACGGAAAAGTCAGCACGCTGCCGGATCGTATTATTCATACCCATAACCTCAGTGATCGTAAAGACATTATCGTAGAAGAATCAGATATATTACTGGCTCTTCCGGGAGGCGTAGGTACATTGGACGAGATATTCCACGTCATGGCAGCCGCATCCATCGGTTATCATCATAAGAAAGTGGTGTTTTACAATGTGAATGGTTTTTACGACACCTTATTAGCAGCACTCAAAGAGATAGAAAGTAAAGGGTTCGCCCGTCATCCGTTCTCTACATACTATGACATAGCCCACACACCGGAAGAATTAAAAGAAATAATGACCATATGATAGAATCCATTAAAGACCTTTTGCAGAAGGAAGCACAAGCTGTGCTGAATATCCCCGTAACAGACGCTTATGAAAAGGCTGTAGACCTTATCATAGAACAAATTTGTATCAAAAAGGGTAAGCTTGTAACCAGTGGCATGGGAAAAGCCGGGCAGATTGCCATGAACATTGCTACCACATTCTGTTCTACCGGTATTCCCTCTGTTTTTTTACATCCAAGTGAAGCACAGCATGGCGACCTGGGTATTTTGCAAGAGAATGATTTGCTATTACTCATTTCCAACTCAGGTAAAACACGTGAAATTGTGGAATTAACACAGCTGGCACACAACTTGAATCCCGGATTGAAATTTATTGTAATTACTGGTAATCCGGACAGTCCACTGGCCGATGAGTCAGATGTCTGCCTCAGTACAGGTAAACCGGCGGAAGTATGTACATTGGGAATGACCCCTACTACATCGACTACCGTAATGACTGTAATTGGAGACATTCTGGTGGTACAAACCATGAAAAAAACTCAATTTACGATTGAAGAATATTCCAAACGTCATCATGGCGGTTATCTGGGAGAAAAATCAAGAGAGTTATGCGTAAAGTAATCGGTATTGGCGAAACAATTCTCGATGTCATCTTTGAAGGAAATCGGCCCTCGGCTGCCGTACCGGGTGGCTCTGTCTTCAATGGTATCGTATCGCTAAGGCGTACGGGTATAAATGTATGCTTTATCAGTGAAACGGGAAATGATCGTGTAGGTAACATCATTCTGCAATTCATGCAGGATAATGGGTTGCCAACAGAACATGTAAACGTTTTCCCCGACGGAAAATCGCCTGTATCCCTTGCCTTTCTGAACGAGCGTAACGATGCAGAATACATCTTCTACAAAGATTATCCCAAACAGCGCCTTGATGTATTATTTCCGGAAATACATGAAGACGATATCGTAGTTATCGGTTCTTACTATGCACTCAATCCTGTACTCCGCGAAAAAATAGTGGAGTTACTGGAAACAGCAAAAGAGAAAAAAGCGATTATATATTACGATCCCAACTTCCGTAGCTCACACAAAAACGAAGCTATGAAGCTCGCATCTACCATTATCGAAAATTTGGAGTACGCAGATATTGTACGTGGATCAATAGAAGACTTTTTCTATATGTACGGACTGAATGATACAGATAAAATATACAAAGATAAGATCCAGTTCTACTGCCCTAATTTTATTTGTACGGCAGGAGCAGAACAAATCGCACTGCGCACCAAAAACTTTCGGAAAGACTATCCGATAGAACCGCTGAATGCAGTAAGCACTATCGGAGCTGGAGACAACTTCAACGCCGGACTTATTTATGGTATGCTGAAGTATGATGTACGCTATCGCGACCTGAATGGCCTGAATGAAGAAATATGGGATAAAATCATCGGGTATGGCAAAGCTTTTGCTGCAGAGGTTTGTAAGAGCTTCAACAATTCAGTCTCAAAGGAATTCGCTGAAAAACTCATTGAGAAATAAGTTCCGGATATTCTACGTTCCAGAACGAGTATAGATATCTCCATGTGGATCTGTGTGAGTATTAAAAACTCTGTAGTTTGTCTAATAATAGCAAAGTAATAACAAAGTCTGCCAGTTATTCATATCTTTGCAATTAGAGTTTTAGACAATATACTATGTATAAGAACCTGATCAACTGGCTTGCTATTTTCCTTTTGTTCCCTTCATGTTCCAAAACACCTCCGAATATCTCGGTTGTTTGTGAGGAAAACAATGTAGGAAACTGTATCATTAAGTGGGAAACGGCCCCTCTTATCCAGGGGCAGGTGAAAGTATACGCGTCTACCAATCCGGAAATGATACCGGAAACACTCCCAATTGCCGCTGCCGCCATTTCCGATGGTAAAATGACCATTGTCACAGATGACCCTTCCAGACGTTATTATTATATGATGGTATTTAACAATAAATACCGTGTAAAAATAGCGACCCGAAATGTGAATATCCCCGGTATACAAAACTTCCGCGATCTGGGTGGATATAAATCCTCTGCCACAGGAAAAAACGTTCGTTGGGGGATGCTCTATCGCTCGGCACAGATTGACAGCCTCGGTTGTGCTGCACTCAGGGAACTAAGAAATATAGGAATAAAAACCATTATCGATTTTCGTACTCCCGAAGAACGTAATAACTATCCGCAGATTCAAAAAGGCTTCAATGTCATTTACATTCCCATTGCAACAGGTAACATGGAAAAGGTGTTACAAGGCATACAAGAGGGAAAAATCAAGGGTGATACCATCAACCGTATCGTAGAGCAAATGAATCGTAAACTGGCAATAGATTATCGTAATGAGTATAAAAAGCTTTTCAGCATTTTGCAAGATCAAAGCAATTATCCCATTATCATTCACTGTACTTCCGGCAAGGGACGCACAGGTGTTTCCTCTGCCATCATTCTTGCCGCTCTGGGTGTAAACGAAGATATCATAATGCAGGATTATCGTCTGAGTAACGATTATTTTAATATACCCAAAGCCTCTAAATATGCCTACAAACTTCCGGTAAATTCGCAGGAAGCCATCACTACCGTTTATACGGCAAAAGAGGATTTTCTGAATGCTGCCAAAGAGGAAATAGAGCGGACATATGGAGATGTGCCGACTTACCTTGAAAAGGGACTCGATCTCACCACTAAGGACATCGAGCAATTACAAAGTATTTTGCTGGAATAATACTAATGAGAGGTATATATCCTCTTCAATATACTTCTGGCAACGTGTGGACGATAATGCGAGTCCTCGTAATAATTATGGTAATCAACTGTAATTTCATTTGTTCCCGAAAAATCAAAAACGTTTTCCTTTCCAAATATTTCCCTGAGAATGCCCAGATCCTGAGGATTCAATTTTATCTGATCAAATAAAGGATTTATCACGATCTTATAATCAGTGTGATGTTTTTTAAAAATTTGCACCATTTCTTCCAGCATTTCCCGTTGCTTAATCACTATGACAGGTCGTGACACAGAATCAGGAAAACTTTTATCCTCAAACACCTTCATTTTCTTTTCATTATAAAAAGTACCATCAGCTATCTCTCGTTCAAACTCCACAGATTTAGCCTCGTTAGTATTCTTGTCATATCGGAATCGCTCATCTGAAAGTAAATAACTCTCTGCCATATACTTCTTCACTTTACCACTCAGTTTAAAATCGGCTAAAGCATACAGAAACTTTGGACTAAAGAAAGCTTTAATAAATGAACAATGAAAACCAAAAATATTCGTATAATTCTCCAACTGAGGGGCAATACAATACAGATGTCCATCTTTACTTTTATCTTGTTCAAGAATTGACTTATCAAGTATTAGTAAAGCATTATGAATACTATTTCCACTTTTGTCTATATACATCACTTTTTTATACAATGCATACAATGACTCCAAAGACGCATCAAAATGAAAGCAACTACTACTATCCGGCAGATACTCTCTCCAATCGGCTATCTCGTAGTACATACTTCTTGAATTCCCGAAAACAAAAGAATCATAATGAAGAGCAACATGCCGTTTTTCAAAGGTAGTTGTACTTATATACCCGGCATTTAAACCGACACCGGGCTTTTCATCTTCAGCATAGAATGCATCGTAATCATAGATAACTTTAAAAACATCCAAGGCAAAATATAGCACTAACAATAGTACAAACGGAATTGCCATCAGCAACGTCTTATATATAAACTTTCTAATACCGCTCCTTGTCATACCAATATCTCTTAAAACTGAAAATAGATAAACTGAGTGCTTTGACCTGCCTGCCAAAACAATACTGAAATGATCGCATAGTAAATAGCATATCTGAGCAAAGGAGACTTTATCTGCCCATCCAATTGCAAAGCGTGTTGCTTATCTCTCTGAATCCATTCTACAAGTATCAACACCGCAATAAACATACATGCCATCTTTCCTTGTTGAGGGATTCCAAAATGCCCATTAGTTATCATACGAACAATATACTGCCAGGCATCGTATATTGTCCTGGAACGGAAAATAATCCAGCCCAACACAACCAAAATGAATGTACATATCATCTGGATTGTCTCTCGTAACCTAGGAAGTTTCTTACCCTTAGCTACAACATCCGTAAATCTACGATTCCTGCCCAGCAGCAATAAAGGTAAGAATAGTAAAGCATGAAAAGCCCCCCAACAGATAAAAGTCCAGTTAGCTCCATGCCACAGGCCACTAACCAGAAAAATAACCACTGTATTACGGAAGCTTTGCCATTTTCCTCCCCGACTTCCTCCCAAGGGAATATAAATATAATCACGAAACCACGTAGTCAGAGAAATATGCCAACGTCGCCAAAACTCCGCAATATCCCGTGAGAAATAAGGAAAATTAAAGTTCCTCATTAGATTAATACCAAACAGGCGAGCCGTACCTATTGCGATATCAGAATAACCGGAGAAATCTCCATAAATCTGAAAAGTAAAAAGTACTGCTCCATAAAAAAGAGTCAAACCATCATATTGATAGTAATTTTCAAAAATCTGATTGACAGCAACCGCACAATTATCAGCAATCACCAACTTCTTAAATAGTCCCCATAATATTTGTCGCATCCCATCCGTAGCTTTAGCATAATCAAAACTACGCGATCTCAGGAACTGAGGCAGAAGATGAGTAGCCCTTTCGATAGGACCTGCCACCAACTGAGGAAAGAAGCTAATGAAAGCAAAGAAAGCAACAATATCATGTGTTGGTTTCATTTTATGCTGATATACATCAATCGTATAACTTAATGCCTGAAAAGTATAAAAACTGATACCCACCGGCAAAAGAATATCTAGTGTTACCCAATCCAGTTGTAATCCAAAAGTAAGAAATAGTTGTGTAAGATTCTCTGCGAAGAAATTGTAATACTTAAATATTGCAAGAATTAGCAGATTCAACAATATATTAGCGACACTTATCCATTTCTGTAAGTTGCGGTCTCCTTCTTTTTTTTCAAGCAAAATGCCACTTCCAAAACTACAAAAGGTTGTAAATGCGATAAGAATCAGAAAACGCGCATCCCACCATCCATAAAACAAATAACTGACTGCAACAATAAACAGGTTTTGCCACTTTAACGATTTAAATACAAACCAATAAAGTAGAAAAACAACCGGCAGGAAAATTAAAAATTCAAAAGAGTTAAATAACATTTCTCTCAGATTACGCTGTAATGCACTAATAACGGTAATATACCTTTATAAGTATGCAAAATTAAATAAAAAACAAACAATGCTATAGTCAAAAGAATTAGTTTCCACTAATTTTACGTATATTTGCGCCCGAATATAAAGATATACAGAGATTTAATGAAGACATTTGAAGAGCTTGGCGTTTCTCCGGAGATACGTAGAGCAGTCGAAGAAATGGGATACGAGAATCCCATGCCGGTACAAGAGGAAGTGATTCCGTACCTTTTAGGAGAAAATAATGATGTAGTAGCTCTTGCTCAAACAGGAACTGGGAAGACAGCCGCATTTGGTCTGCCGCTGATACAACAGATTAATGTAAAAAACCGTGTTCCTCAATCGCTTATCCTTTGCCCTACACGGGAGCTTTGCTTGCAGATAGCAGGTGATTTAAATGATTATTCCAAATACATCGACGGATTAAAAGTACTGCCCGTATATGGTGGATCATCTATAGATAGCCAGATACGTAGTCTGAAACGTGGTGTACACATCATAGTAGCTACTCCAGGTCGTTTGCTCGATCTGATGGAACGCAAAACCGTTTCCCTCTCTACTATCAGCAATGTTGTAATGGACGAAGCTGATGAGATGCTGAATATGGGATTCACAGACAGTATTAACGCTATTCTGGCAGACGTTCCGCAAGAACGTAATACGTTGCTTTTCTCAGCTACTATGAGTCCGGAAATAGCACGTATTTCTAAGAACTATTTGCGCGACGCCAAAGAAATCACCATTGGACGTAAAAACGAAAGTACAAATAGCGTGAAGCATATTGCATATATGGTTCAGGCGAAAGATAAATATGCCGTACTCAAACGTGTAGCAGATTACTGTCCGCAGATATATGGTATCGTTTTCTGCCGTACCCGTAAAGAGACGCAGGAAATTGCCGACAAGTTAATGCAGGAAGGCTATAACGCCGATTCATTGCATGGAGAACTCTCTCAGGCACAGCGTGACGCCGTTATGCAGAAATTCCGTTTACGCAATATACAAATATTAGTCGCTACAGACGTAGCTGCACGCGGACTGGATGTAAACGACTTAACCCACGTCATCAATTACGGCCTGCCGGATGATACGGAAAGCTATACGCACCGCAGCGGACGTACCGGACGTGCGGGAAAAACAGGTATCTCTATCGCTATTGTTAACATGCGCGAGAAAGGGAAAATGCGTGAGATAGAGCGTATCATTGGCAAAAAGTTCATTATGGAGCAAGTCCCCACAGGCAAGCAGATCTGTGAGAAACAGCTCATCAAGGTAATTGACGATATTGAAAAAGTAAAGGTTAATGAGGAAGAGATAGCGGACTTCATGCCCGAAATCTACCGTAAGCTGGAATGGTTGAGTAAAGAAGACGTTATCAAACGCATGGTATCTATGGAATTCAACCGTTTCCTTGAATACTATCGTGACCGCGAAGAAATACAAACTGCAACCGATAGCCGTGGCGAACGTGGCACGCGCACCGAAGGACGCGGAAGCCGTGATAATGGCGGTAGCCGTACAGCAGCACCGGGATTCACCCGTTTATTCATCAATCTGGGTAAAATGGACAACTTTTTCCCGAACGAACTTATCAACCTGCTGAATAGCAATACTCGCGGACGCATCGAACTGGGACGTATTGATCTGATGAAGAACTTCTCATTCTTTGAGGTAGATGAAAAAGAGGCACAAAGTGTTATAAAAGCGCTGAATCGCACAAACTGGAATGGACGTAGGGTTTCAGTCGAAATAGCCGGAGAAGAAGGCGGAGAAGGGCGTAAAAACAGTGGCAGATACAAAGATAACGGCAGAGATGCAAAGTCATCTGCATCAACAAAACCACGCAAAGACAAACCGGCCAGAGCAACTTCAGCTTCTACTGACAGCAAAAAACAAAAGCCAAGCCGGGAGGAACGTGGATACAGTAATGCACGCGGTAAAAAAGACGACTGGCAGCAGTTCTTTAAAGATGAAAAATCGGATTTTAGTGAAGAAGGATGGGCACGTAGAAAAAAGAAAAAATAAATAGGGGCATGTCCCTGTTTCATATTACTCCGGGATTCAAGTATAAAACCTGAATCCCGGAGTTTGTTATTTACACAATTGGATAGCCAAATGCAGAAAAGAATTCTCTTTGAAAAGTAATCATCCACATTCAGGCAAACCGTTTCTCACTTATCCGGATTCATCATTGTCACAGCCATTAATCCTACCACTACTTCCTGCGATAAAGTTTCCAGCGATATACTTTCTACTTCAACACCCTTGCGCAATCTTCTATTTAACAACATAGCTGTACAATTCTCACCAAGTTCTACTATTTGTGGCATCTTCTCCGGCAAACAAAAACGATCCATTTCTGCTGTATAGTAAGAGCGAACTCCCTGACCGGGAATTGAAGTATTAGGGTTAATAACACTTAGATTCCAATAGTTAACCGGAGGAATCAATTCGAGTGAATCTCTTCCCCCATCCGCATAATTAATATAAATTACAGCATTAGCAATCTGACATTGCATCACATTAGTAGTCCCACAAACTAAAAAGTACAAGGCCTCTCCGGCATTCCCAACTGATATACTCTTTTGTGCAGGATAGTTATCCCACAAAGAAGTAAATAATATATTGCTACTGTTTGTGTTCCAACAAAAAGGTACTCCCTGAGTTGTCAATAATTCATTCTTTTCAGTCTTCAAATGAACAACTTTATCAAAACTGATAGCAGGAGGCGAACATTGCCAGTACGGAAACGTCCATGGAGAATATCCATCAGTACCCAGACGGGCCGACACAGTATTAGGTCTTGGAGAAAGATACTCCTGTTGATAAACTGTTCGAACGTCTGCATTATAATAAGCCGAAATATCATAAGTTTTCCAACTTGCCGTATCAGGAATCTCATCAACAGACAGATTGGCCCGTTCCCGATCTTTATCAGGATCATTCACCTTTATACGAAATACTCTCCATTGCGGCAATTTTCCTTTCTTGATAGAAGCAACAACTGTATGATACCCCTCATTGAAGGCTATTTTTGTAACAAAAGTCCCCTTATTTATCCGGATAGTTTCAAATACACCCTGGGGATCAAAGATATCCTTAATCTGTACATCTTCTAACTTAAATATGTTCTTTTGACCGGCATTTAATTCCCGTGTTTCTACTGGTACGTAAACAGCTCTATCTTCCAAAGTAATAACAACATCGACTTTATCTGAATGACGACACTGTAACTTTACAATACTGCATCCTATTCCGGGGAACACTTCCCATTTTGTATTTGCACCATTAATGCTAACTCCACTGATATTACTGCTATTAACCGGTAATAACAGTTCCATATCAGCTTTGGACTTTAGTTCCAGGCTATAGTTCAGTTGATTTCCTTTAGCAGTAAACGATACCCCAAAGTCCGGCAGGCTAATAGATGCCATATCCCATTCAGGAGGAAACTGAGGAGCAAAAACAACACGATTGTTAGGATAGTCCGGACGGTATCCGAAAAGTCCACTTACCAAAGTACGCGTAAATGTATGAACACAATCTCCAAAATCAATTCCCCCTTGAATCGCTCCAAGATTACCGGGAACTGTATGGTCAAAAGCGCTATGCATGAAAGTTCCTTTCATTATATCCCACCCATCGCCGGGTAATCCTGCCTGAAAATAACTCAAAGCAAGATGGTAGTTATCTCCCGGCCATCTTTCACGTACAGACCATATACCCGGAAGCCAGTTCGAATTCCAGACCTGTCGCCCACCACCCGGCATTTTATCATTCTGTAATGCCCATTCCGAATAGTAAACTGATTCCAGGTTTTGAAGAGGAGATGTTAATCCGGCATCAACAGGAAGAAAAATAGAATATAGCCACGGATTTTCATGTAATCTTTCATGCCCTCCTTGCTCTCTATAAGCTCCGGAATGCCCTTTTCCCCTGATCCATAACTTTTTTTGAAATCCATCTTTTATTCTTTTCAACATCTTGTCATGATATTGGGCCGAAGAATTATCTTTGGCTTGTAAGGCCATATCACGTGCCGCCAAATGTCCCCGGTAAGCATAAGAAGTCTCTTCGGCAGACCCTCCCCCATTGTACCACTGGGAATCCGTAGGCCACGAATTCAAATAACTTTCATACACTCCATCTCCATCCGGATCAAAACATTCTTCCTGCCATTGGAGATGCAATTCAAGAGCCGGACGCAAAAAAGAAATTAAGGCAGAATCATTCGTCCATCGGTACTCTTCTATTAGTTGATCAAAAAATTGCGACTGCATATTATAGAAGCTCTGGTCTTGCTCTATTCTCCCTACTCCATAAAATCTTGAATCAGGATGTTGTCCGGTTAAGAGTAAAGAAGGATCAGCCTTAGGAAGTATCTTATCAGATTTAGTCACCTGAGAATCAATATAATATTTAGCTTCTTCCTTCACTCTTTCGTGCCATCCATACATTGTACCACCAAATATAGAACGCCACCCGGGAAAGGGCCTGTTCCACTGCATACATCCATGTACAAATACAGGGGGATACCATGTACCATCCACTGATCTGACAGAAGACTGTGCAAGTGCGTTTAAATAAGGGTCCGGAGTCTTAATCTTAAGTCGTCCACAAATCGTTTGCAACTTTTTACTGCCACTTAGAAATTCCTTTTCAGCATTGTTCATTTGAATGATAGTACCGTTCTCATCTGCTTTTAAAACCAGATATTGCTCCACATTACCAAGAACCAAATCTCCGCTTACTATTATTTCCTCATCTTCCTCAACGCCCCAGCTTAGCAATTCAGGTTGCCCCATTACATCAAATATCCACGACAGGTGTTGTCCTTCATATATCTTCTCACCTCTAAAATCCCAGTTCAATTTGTCAGAGGGAAGCAATCCGGAAGTCTTAATAGCCAACGCCATACCTATACCGGAAGATATCGGTAGTACAGTGATAGTAATCTTTCCTCCTTTTATGCTCTCATCTGCCAGTTCCCACTTCATCTGTCCCATAGCATAAAAAGAGTTGATAGTATCAAAATCACAGATTGCTTTCTTAATACCCTCCCGTTCTACCGTCATAACCAAAGTTCCATACAATTTGCTATCCTTAGCCAACCGCATTAATGGTTTATCACCTGTTAAGACAAAAGCATTCGTATTGTTTATATAAAGCGGGCGGTTGTTATAACGGTCAATATTGTGACCGGTAATCCATTCGTTTTCAACCCCATATTCGGTTTTATAACATGAAGACTGGGCATAGGAACTAAATGTGCCGGTCAGGAACAGGGTAAACAGTATTTCAAAAAAATAATGGGTATTCCTCATAGTCATATTATTACTTTCTTAATGTGATTATTAACTCTCACTAAATACATCCCTGCTTCAAGAGGCAATTGGTAAGGAGTAGTATAAATATCTTTATCAATGATAACAGAACCATCCACCTGATAAACAGATAACCTTATCGAATCACCAATCATTTTATCTATATATAAAACACCTTCATATATACGAAAATCAGGAATAAGAATCATTGACTCATCCTCTACTCCAACAGGTGCATTATCGGATAAGAATTTATAATTAAAAGTAGTCTGATCATTAGACGCATTCCCCTTAGAGTCAATAACAAAATCGATCAAGCTACCTTCCTTTACCATACCCAAATCAAGATCAATTGCTATAACCCCATCAGCTGTATCAAACTTTGACTTCTCTACCCCATCCACATAGATCAAACAATTAACCTTATCACCCGAGGAAGCTAATTTAGGTACAATCTTTCCAACCATTTTCAAGCGTCCGTTTACTGTACTTTTCCAACGAATTACAGCTGAGCGTTCACTACCCGGAGTTGCTGTCTGTTTTGACACAACAGGACTATACAAATCTTTAGCCAGACGCCACGATGTTCCGGTATAGTAAGGCAGCGGAATGAAATCTGATGTCTTATATTGTCCGGCACGAACAATATTTCCATCTGCATATCCATATGACCATCCCTGATCCTCTTGCTCTCCATTGAAAAACCACCCGGAAAGTACATCTGCAACAGAATTCGGTTGTTTAATACCATCTATCGTAATGTTTTCTACCTGCGTTCCATAGGCTATTTTCTGAGCAGAGTTGTCTACTAATTCATCTATCTGATTTCCGCTTATTTCAACATTCTTGCAGGCTGTAGTAAAGATAGCACTTTCAATGCTCTTGCCATACCCTTCCACAAACTGAACATTATCTTCATTCTTCCAATCCTGATCAGAAAGACTTCTGACAACTGTATTATCGATAATTTTCAATCCATCAATGTAGGTAGTGGTAATACCGGCTATTTCTCCTTCACTCAATTCAATATGATTGCCTATTAACTGGATATTACGCATAGGAGTAGAACGAAAAGCTCCATAAAAAGAGTTTCCCCCCGGAGGTACTGTGCTGAACCAAAGAGCCCCGGCCTTTTTGAATGTATTATTCCTGACAATCAGATTATTAATATATTGTCCTTCACCATATATCCAGGTTTCCATATGAAAACTTTGTCCTGAACCTACATTCTGAACAATGTTATTCTCGATAATACCATCACTGGCTCCATTGATAAGAAATCCTCTATTGAAGGTATCATGTAGCTTACAATTACGAACTACGAATCCGGAACAGACATTGGCATGATGTTCTATTAACGATGCCTTGTCTGCCTCTACCTCATTACTCAAAACAATGTCATAAATACTTCCATCCAGATATTGTATCACATCTTTCTTTGCCTCAGCTATCTCTGTTGCATTCGACACACGCGTCAGACTCTCAACCGTCGCTTTTCCCCTATATTGTTGAGTCACATTGTCCCAGAAATCAATTTCCTGTCCCACTTTGATAGCTCCCGCAGAACACAATATCCTCAAATGAGTCTTACTATTATTATTTCGCGAACATACCCAACCAAAACGACCGTGTATATTTATTAAATCATCTGCCGTATACGACATCTCTGAATCTTCAATAACAGGTCCGTTTGCCAATTCATTCATATGAAATCCATCTGCACCAAAAGCATACAAACGATTGGTACCGGGACGCCTTGTGGCAATAAAGTGATGAAACTCATGCCCACCTTCTCCACCACTGGCTACACAACACATACCGCCCGAAGCATATACCCTGACATCATTGAAAATGATCTTCTTACATCCCGAGAGTGAAAGCATGCTACCTGTACGCGATGGCATCGATATATAATCTCCTACTTCTACGATATCAAAATTTCCGTTTGTCAAAGAGAGTGTCTTATCACCATTTTGACTGATAGTGCATGTACGGTGTCCATGTAACTTAAAGTCCCCATTAGGATCAAAGATTATAAAAGTACCGTTAGGATTGCTGATCAACGTTTCATATCCTTTCATTGGCTCCAGAAGCAAAGAACTATTACTATTCTTAGCTATTACCTTTCCTTGCGTAAAAGGAACCGGATCACAATCAAAAGTTATGTTTTCAAATGTAATATTCTCACAGTTATTCAACTGAACGCCATAAATATGAGGTGCATCAAACCAAAAAGTCACATTCTTTCCTTCTGCTCCAACAATTTTTGTCTTGCACAGACGAGTCAGACTAAAAGATCCGGAACCGCTGAACCGGCAATCAGCATCCACTACCAATACCTTCTCTTCATTGGGTTTACTCACATATGACCTTAAGGTTTTTAATAATTCATTCCCATTTGCCAGCTGCGCTTCTTTCTCCGACTCCATAAATATCTTTACATTTACCGGAGAATCAGGCGACCAGATAACCGCCTGTGCCGAAACCTTCAACACAGCAAACATAAAAAAGAAGCAGATACAACAACAATGTAATTTCTTGATTTTCATAATTCTTGGATTTTTAGTAAACGTAAAAGATAGGTTGAGAAATCAGAGCCTCATCTCAACCTATCATTGAAAAAACTATCTGACAATTACCTTAAAAGACTTGCCATCAACATTTACAATATAAAGACCTTCAGCCATATTAAAATGACAATCACCTGCTGTCGCTTTTAATGATTTCACCTGCTTCCCGTCTATCGAACAAACAATAATGGAAGAACCCTCATTCAGGTTATTCAAATCAATAGTACCAACACCTCCTGTAACTGCTATTTTATCAACATTAGCGTCTTTTATGCCAGTCAACACACCTATTTCTTTAACTTTAAAATCAAAAAACTGATCGGCATATGATTCATATTCAGAATGATCCCTCACTCCCGGAGAAGACACCCTGCTATATAGTAATGGCGCTAATTCATCTCCTGACAACATCATGATAACACCTAAATACTGAGGTTCGTAGGTTGCAGCCCACCCCCAACGTTCCAAGAAATGTACAATACGAATATATCCATCTTCATCCAATTCCAGATCCCAGGCTTGCCAGGTCTCTCTTATCCATTCACCATCCTGTCCCTTGGCCGCGGGTACAGCAGTACCTTTATCACTCCAGGTATAACCGGTGCCAACATTGTATAAATTAGTGTATCCTTCTGTATCGTCCACGTAATATGCAACTGCCATCAACTGATTTGGATTACCTTCCTCGTAAGGTTCCACTATAAAAGCCGGTTCTTCTCCATAATGAGCTAAAACTAAATTTTCCTCGCCCCTTACACAAAATGTATAAGTTTTGCCTTTCTCCAGAATCAGACGTTCGCCAGTCTGAGCAAACATCGCACCAGTCAAGGCCAATAAAGCAATAACAGAAGTAATAATCTTTTTCATAATCATAGTAATTTTTTTAATTAAACAATTTATCAATTGGCTATAGTAGTCTGCCAGAATAAGCAGACTACCGTTTTTTATTTATTCGATCAGTATCCCGGATTTTGGCCATCAAAGAATTCTACACCATCATTCTGTTCGAGCATTCTATGATTTATCTGTAGCCACGGTGTATAAATTGGAAAGAGATAACTACGATCTTTGTGGAAGGCAGAAGCTTTGAGAAATACAGGTTCATACTCTCCTGCCGCATTGACGGTCATGCCATAATATGGCTCGTTTAAAACGATTTCAGCAGTTCTCCAACGGATAAGATCCCAATAACGCTTACACTCAAAAGCAAACTCAATCCGGCGTTCACGACGAAGAATGTCTCTCAGTTCATTCTGTTCAAACGAGGTTTTGTCATAAGTATCCTGCAAAGTTGGTATTCCGCTTCTCACCCTCACATCATTAATAGCTTTCAAAACCTGATCGTCTATCTGATTTTGCTCAATCTTTGCTTCGGCGTACATTAATAAAACTTCTGCATAGCGAAAATAAGCAAAATTAGCCCCATCAGCATTTACCTCAAAATCGGCTGTTGTCAGGTCAGGATTAATGCCTTTACATCGAAAATAACCGGAACGATATTCACGGGAAGGATCATAAAGATCTTTCTGATTTACCTGATCATATACTTTTCCTGCAAATTCTGCCCCGTTATATATGACAGATTGATAGAAACGAGGTTCACGATTATCATATGGCTTCTTCGGGTTCCATAAAGGGCTATCTTCTTTCGGAAGACCATCCTTCATCAAATAATCATCAACCAGACTTTGTGACGGACACATTGCACCCCACGCTCCAAATTCTCCCGCCGGGCCAAAATACTTTGTACGCAAACCTGTCTTCGTCTTTTTATCATGTTGATAGGCAAAAATAGACTCACAATTATTATTATTATCTTCCATGAATTGGTCATTATAACTGGTGGCACCTGTAGCTGTAAACAAACTATGTACTCCACCAATTATCTGCTGACAGGTAGCTGCTGCGTCCGAATAGTTATTCATAAATAATTCGCACCAGGCTTTCAGGGTCAATGCAGCCGCACGTGTAGCACGTCCTTTACTTATTTCGTCAGGAAGATCATTCGCTATTTCTTTCAGTTCCTGAATTATGAATTTCCCGGTCTGCTCAAATGTAGAGCGGGGATAAAATATGTTATCACCTTGCTCCGATAGGTTTAAGGTACGGGTAATTATAGGCAATCCACCATAAGCCATCCACATTTCATGATAGTAAAACGCTCTTAAAAAACGGGCCTCCGCTACTCTTGTCTTTATCCATTCTTCTGAGAAGTTGGATTTATAAAGCGCTACATTCTCTATAAAGAAATTTGCCTTTCGTACAAATTTGAATACCTTATCATAAACAAAAGGCAGTGCCGGGTAACCATGGTTATACCAACCGGGATTGTATTGGTCAGCAGTCATTGAGCGTGTCTGCAAATCACGATATGTAACAGCCCAGTCAAATTTGCATACTGCATTATCGCTCCAATGTTCAAATGAATCATAAGAATAATAAGATTCTTCATTACCCCATCCTTCCATATCCGGTAACTCTTTGTATACATCATAGAGTGCCAGATCCGCAGAAGTCTCATTGCTGAATATTGTTGAAGCTGCAACCTGATCTTTAGGTATTACTTCCAGGAAATCATCACCACAAGACGAGAAACCCATGAATGCCATTAGCAAAATACCGGCATATCTGACATGTTTCATATATTTATCCATAATCGTTTTTATATTTATAGATTTAAAAATTAACATTTAAGCCAAAAGCGAAGACCTTTTGTTGCGGTACATACCAACCTCTTACATTACTATCTCCATCTCCTGCCTGACTCATCTCCGGGTCCATTAAATCTTTCAAACCGGAGAACGTCAGTAAATTCTGTCCTGAGAAATAAATACGAATGCTTTGTATTTTTAAGAAATTCACAACACTTTTAGGTAAGGTGTATCCCACCTCAACATTCTTTAAGCGGAGATAAGAAGCACTTCTCAAAAAGAAATCGCTGGTTTGTTGATTATTCAGGTTTCCTCCGGCTCCAAATATCCTTGGAAACTCAGCATCTGTATTTTCCGGAGTCCACCAATCCATTGCAATGGCTGCCCCATTGCCTCCTGTAGCAAAAGGCTTCACAATATCCGCACCCAATATAATATCACTGTGTCCTGTTCCCTGGAATAAAATACTGGCATCAATCCCTTTCCAGTTTACTCCTAAATTCAGCCCGTATACAATTTCCGGTAACATAGAATAACCTATTGCCGTTTCATCATCAGCAGTAATTTTACCATCACCATTCACATCGACATAGCGGATATCTCCGGGAGCTACTTTCGAAAAAGTATGATTGGGGATACCTTCCTTCAATTTCCCTTTTTCATCGAAATCACCTTCCTGAAAAAGCCCGTCTGATTTCAGTCCGAAACGTGTCCATAAGGGACGCCCTGTTCGTGCACGATTGGGGTCATCCTTAGTCAGAGGGTTCTCGTATGTTTCAATGAGTTTATTCTTTGCATAGGTAAAATTGAAACTAACATTATACCCGAAATCACGCGTTATCTGCTTTGTACTTTTCAATGTCAAGTCAATTCCCTGATTCTTCATAATACCGGCATTTACCTGTGCCAATGGTATGGCATATTCTACAGGAACAAGAGACCCTCTGGTTACAAGCATATTATTACGCTTTTCATGGAAATAGTCAAATTCAAGATCGAGCAAGCCATTCCACATCGTTAAGTCAAGACCTATATCTGCTTTACGGGCCTTCTCCCAAGTGATATCCAGATTCGGTTCTATACGTTCCTGCGCCCCTTGATAAGTATTGCCATCTACCTTCCAGGCATTACTATATATCCCCATCGCACTCGAATATTGGAAAGCTCCACCAGCAAGATTACCAGATTCTCCATAAGAAAATCTTAATTTCAAATTATCAATAAATGGAATATTATCTTTAATAAACTTCTCTTCAGATAACCTCCATCCGGCAGATACTGCCGGAAAGAAACCATACTTCTTGCCTGGTGCAAAATAATAATGCCCATCATATCTGCCGGACAATTCAATCATATACTTACCGGCATAGGCATAGGTACCTCTGAATACATATCCCATCTGAGTCTCTCTGCTCGAACCGCCTCCGTTATCCTTATCTTCCGGATTAGCGCCTCCAAAATCAATCTCATCAATTGCCAGATTATAATTGTTACGAGAGGCCGATAAATAATCATACAAGGTTTTTCTCGCTTCCCATACAGCCAGAGCACCAACAGCATGTTTCCCAAATGTTCTGTTATAATTCAACATTAACTGTCCTGTCAGCTCTCTCCAGTTTTTGGTACTTTGGCCCAAGCTATACTTATCACTTGAAACAGTTGCATCATACTTATCAGTCTTTGCATTGTAGGTGTAATAAGTAGGTTTCGGTTCATGCCAATCCTTATCCTTAACCGTAGTAGGATCATAATTTCCTATAGCTTTTGCACTCAAACCTTTTGTAATAAACGATAAATCCTGTTCAAGATAAGCCTGGAGCATTATTTTTGTCTGGTCATTACTAACCTTACCGCTTTCAGTATCAATAATAGAGTTACGGCTATTTGCCCTCAGACCATTAGAATAAAATATCTTATTTATTGGCAAATACTGAGTGGCAGTACCAAAAATATCCTTTCCTGTGGCTGAAGGCCTTTCAATCAATTCGTTCCAACCATTGATAGCCACTCCTACGGTAGTTGTTTTGGTTGCCTTTATATCTACATTAGAAGTCAAATTTATCCGTCGCGAATGAGACGTTGACCACATACCAGCTTGATACTGATATCCAAGTCCCACATACGCCTTAATTACATCACTACCGGCAGTCAGTGATACATTATGACTTGTAATAGGATTGTTCTTATTCCGCAATTCATCATAAGCATTTGTATTTGCATATAAGTCCGATGCAGGAATTTCTCCACTACAAACCTGACGGTACATTTCGACCACATCTTCCGCATAAGGCAATTTTGCTCTGGGATTCTGATTATAGGAGGCAGCATTTCTCGCAGTAACATACTGGTATGAATCCATCATCTTCAATAGAGTAGTCGGGTTCTGAAATCCTACATAACCATTGTATGATAAACTCACTTTTCCTTCTTTTCCTCTTTTGGTAGTAACCAGAATAACTCCATTTGCACCAGCCATACCATAGGGAGCTACCGCAGCAGCATCTTTCAAAACGGTCACGGATTCAATAGAGTTAGGATCCAGCTTATTTAAAGTATTACGGGGTACGCCATCTACAACAATCAAAGGTGAAGCATTCCCATAAGTAGCAACGCCCCGAATATTGATGGAAGTCTCATCATTACCAATCTCACCTGAGGTTTGGGCTGTAATAAGACCTGCAACACGTCCGGCCATAGCAGAACTCAGGTTAGAAACAGGTTTTGCAACCATATCTGTTCCCTTTACCACTCCAACAGAAGCTGTAAGTGATGTTTTTTTCTGCGTGCCATAACCAATGACAACTATTTCATCCAATGTTTCCGCATCCTCATCCATCACTATATTCAGTGTGGTTCCGGAACCGACTTTTGTTTCCAAAGTTTTAAATCCGACATATGAAAAAACTAAAATTGCACGAGCCGGATCACTTAAATTAAGGACGAACTCTCCGTTCACATCAGTTATTCCACCAGTAGTAGCCCCTTTGACTGATACATTGACACCCGGAAGAGGTTCTCCGGATTTGTCTTTAACTACTCCTTTTATCGTTTTTATTTGTTGTGTGGCAGAATGGGAAGATACCTGATCATCTCCCGCATACACATCGGGTACAGATATACCCAATATGACTAAAGACAAAAACACATTAAAAACGTTTCTAAAAAGGCTAAGCCCCTTTCTTTCCATGCAGTTCTTCATGTCTAATTAAATTAAGGATTCTCTAATTTTATTTTATTAATGACTTATCGTGATAAGAGTTTTATCGCTTTGTTCACAATCCAAAAGTATGTGTTTGCTAAAATAAATATTTGCTGAATCATGCAAATATTTAGCTTTAATATACGGATCGGACACTTTTTACTCTTTAAAAATTTATTTGAGATTCATGTACATTCAGGATAAAATACAGGATAAAAGAAGGGGCTTCCTAACGAAGTTTCTTCTCCCAGAGAGACAGCAGAAAATCTATCAAAAACAACATTCTATCCGATAAATGTTTTGTTTTGTACCCACCGAGGTATTAACATTGTTAACTCATTTTTTAACGGTGTGATTCCTGCTTTACAAGAGTGTACATTTTAGTACTTCAAAAATGTACATTCTTACAGGACAAAAGTGTACTATTAACACATGGATAAGCGTACACTCTTGTGAGCCTTAAGAGAGAGAGTTATTACACACTGTAAACCAGCAGATTAAACATACATTCATATTCGCAGTTCTACCCTATTCCCTCTTAAAAAAAATACCTGTAATTAGTTTTTCAACAACTTCACATTCGACGGATAAAACAAAGGTATACCCATACAGAAACAATATCTAACCAAACTAAGAATCACCTGTAATACCCTTTAAAAACAAGCTGGATTTTTATTAAAAATGGCCTCATATTCTTTCAAATGATCGCTCATCTGTAAAAACACAAGGCCATAGGGTCATTTAATATACACTATCCGAAAGTTGTAAACTCATTGTTTTCAATCGTTCACCGGATAGCCAGTATAGTATAATTACCCGGATCACAACTGAAAACGACGTGCCGGGATTCTTTCGGCTTCACCATAGGACAGAAGGATAACCCGGAGATATATTTTCCTTTCTTCCAGACTAATTGCCCGTTGATTCTTATCTCCCTGTAATTCCCAACAGGAACGCCTAACAGAGCTTTACAACCTTTCGGAATATTCGCGTCCATCTTAAATCCGGCTTTATCCTGAATAAAGGCGGTACTTATATTCCCTTTTTCAGTAGGAACAACCGCCTGTGCTTGTGTTACATTCCCTGGCTGAGGAAGGATATGAAATTCTTCAAAGCCAGGTTTTGTGGGAGCCACACCACAAAGATATTGGCTACATACTACAAGACCACCACCACTCCAACCGTGGTTTACTGTTCCGCCACCATACCCCTCATTGCCAATACCCCATCCTTCAAACAAAGTGGTAAAGCCCGGCCAATAAACCATTTTAGAGAAACGCTTTTTGTGACGAGCTAAAGCCTCAACCTCATATCCCATTTGCATCATTGCCTCAAAAATATACTTTTCCATGTAGGGACTTGCATGTTCTTCTGTCTGAAAAACCCGAAGAATAGCTTTGTATTTGTCTGTATCGGCTATACCGCTGACAACGGCCAGTGCCTGTACCCTATCGTCTGTGCGCTCGTTATATTCAGGATGACGATAAGACTTTCCATTCCAGAACTGATGATTAAAAGACTGTTTAAATTGGGTCAGAAAGAGCTGATACTTCTGTACATCTTCCGTATAGCCCAGTTCCATAGCCGCTTGTTCCATTCCCTGGATAGCAATATAATACCAGAGATTGAACAATAGTTTCATATCCCGGTTATCTCCCCAATCTCCCCATGTCCAGTCTCCTTCACGAAACTGCATTGTTCCCTTACCATCCGGTATCCAAAGGTCCAGGTATTTTTTTATTCCGGGATATAAATCTGTCAACAATTGCCGGTCACCCGTATAAAGATAGTAATTCCAAACACCGTAACGCCCGATAGTGGCAAGTACTTGCCCGGGAAGTTCATCAAACCAGTTTCCCGCAGGAACAGGAGCAAACATACTTCCATCCGGTCTCTGCCAATTGACTGTTTCATATAGCCACTTCTTTACTAATGCATGGCTTGATACTGAAAGAGCATAGTAGGCCTCCATTGATTCATTTACCGCATCACCCGCCCATTGAGCACGTTCACGGTCGGGACAATCCATAAAATTATCTCTCATGGTTATATACAGAGAACGTCGTGATTTATCCCACAATTTATTGAGGAAATCATCCGAACAGGAAAATTCACCTTCAAACTCTGTATCATAACCACTCTCTCTAAACTTAGCTGCCAAGACTTTTACTCCCTGCGGTAACACATAATACACCTTGTGTCCATTCACCCAAGCCAGATTTTCGTACTCCTGAGTACCTTCTTTGGTGATATACTCTGCACGTATACCAGTGCCTGCCCCATTATAAAACAAATAATTATCAGTATATATCCCTATAGTCTTCCCCGCCGGTGCATCCACTTTTATGTAAGGAGTCAATTGGCAATTATAAGGTAACTCACAAATAAGCGTATCGCCGTGAAAGTATTGCTTACTGTAATCTTTCAATCCATAATCTTTAAAAAGAGGGATGCTACGCTTATGCAGTTTATTCCACGGATAGCACCCGGCTTCTCCGAATACCCGTACACCTCCCATACCTTTATCATCAAAATCGGGCATCATCCAATCCGGAATTTCTTTACGGGCATCATAACAGATGCTGGACTCCGATAATCGAAAATTAGGTAATGGCTCTCCACAAGTTCCGTATGCATACAACCGGGAAGAAACCCAACTCTTATCACTTACTATTCTTAACCCGGAAGAGACACAATCAAACAGTAAACCGGCCTTTCCGCTACTAATATGCGAGAAACCATCCTTACCAAAGTACCAGGTTAATATGGCAATCGTATTCTGCCCCGGCTTTAAAAAAGGGGCGATATCTACTTCGTCGTAATAAGTATCCGTCGGATTAGGACCTCTTTTCAGAGAACCTTCAAATACAACTTGCTTACCATTGATCCACATCCAGTATTTACTATCAGCTGCAATACGGGCAATGGCCTGGTTGGGTACTTTGTCAATATCAACCTGTTTCCGAAAAGCAAACCAGCTGTTAGTAGTACTCTGGCTATCAAAATTAACGATCCATTTCCCTTCCCAGTTCTTGGCATACCCAGTCAACGAAAATAGCAGTAGTGCAGTAATAATCAGGATTCTATTCATAATAACGGTTTTTAAAATAGTATTTGTTTTTTATAATTTGTACCACTCCATACTTTAGAGTCCATCAAGTGATAAACAGGAGATAAATATACATCTTTGTTTTCCACCTTGAAAGTAGTATTACCCAAAGGAACAATCTTATCCTCTTGAGCCAATTTTATAACCTGGCTGTTTTCCAAGCCCAGAATCAATGGACCATAATACACACGAAACTGGTCCAGACTTGTATTATGGGAATTACTGACCGTTTTCTTATACAATTTCTGCTGATAAGATAATTCTATATAGCTATCTACTTCCGTACAATTATTGAGTATAATAAAACCGTTCTCTTCATTCAGCTCTACCTCTTGCCCATTCACTTTCAGCTTTTTATTTTGCATCCAGGCAGGTGAAGCCAGTTTTAAAACAACATTGCCAACCGTATTTTTCTTTATTGTAAAAGTTACTTTCTCAGTAAAAGGATAGTTTGTAGTCTGGTGCATCACAAAAGTTGCCCCATCCTTACTTTGTATAGAAAGTTCACTTTCATGATAGAATGGAACAAATATAGTATCATTTTTTATAAAATAAGCATACTCGGTAGCTCTTCCCAACCCTTCACCTCCTCTCATGGTGCAACACCAATGAGCTTCGTCAACATGCACTTTCAAACAAACATCATGAATCGCATTCCCCGGGCAATTATCACATCCAAATCCCCCATTGTTACGTTGCGTATGACATATCCCGTTGTAGTATATCAGTTCTGCATCATCACGATATTCCGGTTTCATCGTATGCTCCCAAAGTTGTACAGCCAATAAGTAGGAGTCGATAATTGCACATGGTTCCGTCCATGTATCAAAACGGTCAAACCAATTATAATTCTCATGGTTCTCCGTCATTCCATCCGATTTATATAACAACCATCTCTTTTCGGCCTCATCAATATAATACGTATCACCTGTTATTTCTGCATATCGCATCAATCCACGACAAGCAGTAAGCGTTGCATGGGTCTGTGCTTTAATTTTTATCGGATCTATCATCAGGAACCGATGAATCATCTCTTCTATTACTTCTTTCAATTCCGGAGTCCGAAGATACTCATAAGCATGAATCAAACCATCCATTCCAATAAAAACACATCCGATATCCGAAGAGAGCATCCAGTCACCTTCTGTTTTTTGAATTGTCCCGGCTTCTCTTCCGACATTTGTATCACGCACCGCCGGATCAATAGGATAAACCGCATAAAAGCCTTTACCTTTTACAAATAAATTATTCGCTATCGAAGTTATAATTTGCAGGATCTTTTCATCCTTTTTCCAGGCATAATACTCACACAGCCCACGTAGCATCCATCCATTTCCGGATAATTGCTGTTCGTTCATCTTATCTTTGTAAATAATACCCATATACCCGGCCTCATTCAGATGACCCGGAATTCTATTTATGATCTCCTCCAGATAAAGGGGTTCTCTACAGGAAGCTCTTGCATCAAGTACTAAACCCAATATGGTACGCCCCTCTGTGTCTCCCGGCCAACTTCCGGAGGCCTCTTCTGAGAGGAATACATTATCGGGTTGATACTTGGAACTCTCAAGCCTGTCAAAATTCCTCAGAATCCGTGTCCTTAACTCCCCCTGCATGCTAATATCTCTAAATGTAATTTGAGAAAACAGCCCTTCTTTATTTTTATCAGGACTACTACATGATGACGACATGCACACAACAAAAATAAAAAGTACATAAATTAATCCATCTCCAAACGGAAGAATCCTTTTTGCAATCTTTCTCATAACCAATCTCTTTTTTTGTCTCAAAAGTATGAAAGGTTGATCATTATGGGCCACCCTGTTATTCTTTTTATTACTCCTTTCGTTCAAAAGCGTTTTTTCATCCGAAATGTACAATAGAGCAAAACAAATGTACTCATACCAAAAGAGCTGAAATAAATCGATTAATTTTGCAATAAATCTTAAGACCAGTAACAATTAAACCAGTCTGGGGTTGTACTTCACTAAATTCAGCTTCATGGTAAACTTTAAAACTCAGGAGTATGCATAAAAACATTCTTATCATTCTGGCTCTTTGCTGTATCTTCAGCCTCCATGCTGAAGAGAAAAAGGAAAATGCATCTTATTTCTTTCATAACTTAACTATAAATGACGGTTTATCACATGCTGATGCCAATACGGTAGTACAAGACAGCAAAGGATATATCTGGATAGGAACCTATTCGGGATTAGATAGATATGACGGATACCGGTTAAAATCATTCTACAATGAACTAAGCTACATTAACAAATCCTATCTAAACAGGATATCCGATATTTCGATTGACAAAACAGGAAAACTATGGCTTGCCACTTTTTCGGGTATCCAGCTTTTCAATCCTTATCTTGAAAGCTATATTCCTATAAAAATAAGAAATGAAACGCCTAAAGACAGTGAACACGAAATAAAAAAGATTCTTTATGTAGACAATTCACACTTGTTCATCATTGATAACCGGCAAAAAATAGCTCTATATAAAATCCTCAATGAGAATACTTTATCACGTGAACCATTTTCACTGGATGCTAACTGCTATTCATTATTCAAGGATACCCAACAGAATACATGGATAAGTACTGATAAGGGAATCTGGCGGCTTAACTCCCAGAATCAGCTTATGCATATATTTCTTCCTCAACTCAACAACCGTATAGACTATACTTTTATAGATCATCACAATAACCTGTTGGCGGGGGGAAATTCCGGATTGTTCTATTTCACCTGCAACACAGACACCATCAACCATAGTGACAATTATGAACTCAAAAACGGAACCAATATTCCATTAAATTCATCTTTTGCCACTATTACCCACATAACCGAGTCAACCCATGGAGATTATTGGGTATCAACACTGAAAGGATTATTCCACATCCTGAGAAAGAAAGATGAATTTCATACCGAGACAATCTATGCAGGTGATTATCCCAATAGTCTGAACTCTGATTATATAAACGGATTATTGATAGATAAAAGTAATAACCTGTTTATAGCCTCTTATGGAGCAGGAATCAGCATATTAGACCTCAACAAGAAACCGTTCCATATCATACAACGCATTCCATTCACTCCAAATACTCTTTCTGAAAAAATAGTCCGGGCAGTAGTTGAAGATAAAAACGATTTATGGATAGGAACAAACTCAATGGGCTTAAATCGCTATAATCTCCTCACAGACCAATTTACTATCTACCAACCTAATCCGGGAAATGGGCTTAGGAGTGGATCTATCCGGGCTTTAGCGATAGATAAGGATGATTATTTATGGGTAGGACACACGAAAGGAATAGATATGCTACCTCTTAACAACAAGAATTCTGTGTCATTCCTCAATGGGCAAATAGTCACATCCTTTCCTGAAACCGAAGTGTCCTCCATTGCTGTAGATTGCTTCAACCAGATATGGGTAGGTACATGGTTCAACGGACTTTGCAGAATATACAAAGACTCTAAAGGTAAATACCAAACAGAAATATTGAGACAGAGCAAACCGGATTATCCGGCCTTCACGCCCGAAAGAATCCTTACGGTATATGCAGATTCCATCCGGCCGGAAATACTTTTCTCCTCCGGCGAAAAACTCACACGCATCTTTCTGAATGAGGATGGAACAGTGAACAAGACATTAATCTATCAGGCAAATAACAACAAGCAACACTCCCTCAGTTCCAATTTCATCTGTTCCATTGAGCGGGAAGATGATTCTACCCTATGGATAGGCTGTATCGGTGGAGGACTAAACAAAGTTACTCTCCTGAATGACGGCAATTACGAAGCACAAAGTTTCTTTGATAAAGAAGGACTTAAACTGAAAGATGTGGAGTGCCTGCAAAAAGATGGCCAGGGAAATATATGGCTCGCAGGTAATGGTATCGTCAGGTACCACCCGGAAACGAATACATTCAAACCATACACAATTGACAATACCTACACAAACAGTTATAAAGTAGGAGCATCGTATAAAGGAAAAAGCGGGAACATTTATTTTGGAGGGATCAACGGGCTCATCTACTTTAATTCCAAAGAAATAGCAGAAAACCCTTTCCTGGCCCAACCTGAGATTTCAGCTATATCCATTAATAACCAATTGGCAGAGGTTCAAAAAGAGAACCGGTTATTACCCCAAAGCATTACTTACCTTGAACAGATTAAACTACATTACAACCAGAATAATTTCACTCTTTTTTTCACCCCTTTGCATTATGCCAATCCGGGAAACTGCAAGTTTCGTTACAGGCTATTAGGTTATGATAAGGAGTGGAACGTAATTGAAGGTAATAACCCATATGCCAGCTATGCCAACCTCCCCTACGGAGATTATATATTTGAATTGCAGGCAGCTAACAACGATGGATTGTGGAATAATGAAATCAGGACTTTAAAGATACTTATTACTCCTCCCTGGTGGTTATCTCTTCCTTCAAAAATAATATATGGTATACTTATCTTAGCCTGTCTTATCATTATCTACTATTATCTTCTGCGTTGGGTCGGATTAAAGAAACAACTTGAGTTCAAAAACATGGAAGAAAAGAAGAATGAAGAGATGCACCAACTACAACTACAGTTTTTTACAAACATATCTCACGAATTTCGTACACCGTTGACTCTTATTCTTGGCACAGTAGAGCAAATGTCACTAAATAAAGCAGAAAGAGGTAGGAAAGAATATATTAATATTCTATCTAAAAATGCTCAACGTCTAATGAGGTTGGTCAATGAGTTAATGGACTTCAGAAAAGCAGAGACCGGAAGTTTTCACCTCATCGTACAAGAAAAGTACATAAATGATTATTTGGAGATGATTACAAATGAATTTCATAGCTTAGCGCAAACAAATGAAATCCATTTTGAAATTTATATGGATAAACAATATGAAAAAGTTTGGTTTGACCCACAACTGATAGAAAAAATCTTCCTGAATCTACTAAATAATGCATTCAAGTATACCAAGAAAGGCGGATATATCGAAGTCAAAGTCTTATCAGAGATCAAAAGATATAAATCTGCATTTGCTAACAGTTATACAATCGACAGTGGATTTAATGGTAATAAATATTTTTACATATGTATAAAAGACGATGGGATCGGGATATCAAAAGATTCCATAGACAAAGTATTCAATCGTTATTATCAGATAGAAGATTCAGAACATGACCCACATCTCGGCTCCGGCGTTGGACTTGCCTTAGTAAAAAGTCTCATTTTACTCCACAAAGGCCGGCTCACTGTTTACAGCGAAAGAGATAAAGGCTCTGAGTTTATTGTGGCTATTCCATGCGAATACAACGATTATTTAGAAGAGGAAAGAACGCTTATTTCACAAACTCCTGCCATTCTGACTCAGCATTTCTCCGGAGCTGATACATATACGGAAACAGAGTCCAAACTTTCTCTCGTCAACAAAGCCAACCTCCATATTCTGTTAGTTGAAGACAATGACGACGTAAGGCATTTCTTATCCCAGTCTCTAAGTGAGGCTTATAATATCCGTGAAGCAATCAACGGTGTAGACGCCCTTGCCAAAATAGAAGAAGATAAACCCGACCTGATCATCAGTGATCTGATGATGCCACAAATGGATGGAAATAAATTATGTTCCCGCCTGAAAGAGAATAGTATAACCAGCACCATTCCTTTTATCATGCTTACGGCAAAGGACACTTTGGATGCAAGAATAGAAGGTCTTAATTCCGGAGCAGATGCCTATTTGAGTAAACCAGTCAGCATTCAATTATTACTTTCTACTATCCAAAACCTATTGACTCAGCAGAAACGAATAAAAGAACATTTATCCTCCAATTATCTTTCAACAGCTATTGACGATACGATGCAAATGAAAGATAAAGATTTTTACGACCAATTGATTTTAGTAATAGAATCGAATATTGCCAACATAGACCTGGATGTCGATTTCATCAGCAAAGAGTTAAGCCTGAGTCGTACAAAACTTTATCAACGGGTTAAAGATCTTACCGGTAAACCGATTATGGAACTTGTACGTTCTATACGCCTGAGGAAAGCTACACAGATCATGGTAGAAGAAGATATCTCCATTCAGGAAATTATCACAAAAATCGGAATACAAAGCCAGTCTTATTTTACGAGTTCATTCAAAAAAGAATTTGGTAAAACCCCTACCCAGTTTCTAAAAGAATTGAAAGGAAATCCAACAGATACCAACTCTTGATCATTCATAAATGATCAAATCGTGAAAAGTCTACATCCTTCTTATAAAGTAGTTATACATAAAGAAAGGATGTTGGCTAACTTTCTAAAAGTGTATTATTTTAATCGGAATAATATCAGTGATCATTCGTCTTTCAGATAATCAGCCAATATTATTTTCCCCATTTTGTATCTCTTCTTACCATCCGACTCACTATAAGGAAGTTCAAAAACAGGTGTGCCATCTTCCTGCCCGACAGAAACATACAAACTATATTCTCCAGGGGTACAGGTACGAGAAAAGCAATTAATCTTATCTTGAAATCTGGGGGCTACCCGAAAACCGGAATTCAATGTTGAAAAGGCTATTTTAGTTCGCTCTGCCACAGAAAGAAACTTTACATTAAAACTCTTATCCACCAATACTGATACAACTCCTCCTTTTGCATCTTTCAGAGTAAAGCAAGGATAGCCTCCGCGATAGCAAGGAGTTACCCCGGAGTTATACCATTGTGACTGAATAAAAAACACTTCTCCAAGATGGACAACAAGTGGATATTTCAGGGATTGTAACTGAATACGATATCCCATTCTTAGATTGATTTTACGAATAATGTCTTTATTCTCTTCCAGAAATATATCCGGCCACCAATGAATTGACATATAAGCAGCATGGTAATCCTCTACTGATTTTAACAATAAATCTTTATCCCATGCACCTTTCTTCTTCGACCCTCCATAATGTTCATGTTCCAGAATAACTGGTAATGAAGGCCAAAACAATTGAGCCATTTCACTATGGTACCAATGCCTGGGGATTTTCTGTACCAGTATACTGTCATCCCGCATCGAAACACCTCTCGAAAAAGCATAATCCATTATAGGAAAACGTTCACCTGGTAAATCGTGTCCCGCATAATCATCAGAAATACATAATAATGTTTGTTTGAAATGACGAAGATATAAATCGATATATTTCTTTTGTACTTCTACACCCCACGATTTACCATGTTTCGGAGTAGTCAATACCGTATGCCCTTCTCCCCACATTCCATAATGGCCTATATCTATAAATGCTACATTCGGATTACCATCATACCTCTCTCCCATAGCACGAACGAAATTTTCCACCTTTTCCAGAAAGACAGGATCGTCATAATCAGGTTCATAAATCGTACCGTCAACATCATATCCTTTAGCACCGGCATCAAATACCCATTCGGGAGTAGCTTTATACATCCAACTCTCTGTTGCAGTAATCCTTATCGAAATCTTCTTGCCTTTATCAATCCATCTTTGAGCTGGTGTATCTAAGGTTTCCCAGCAAAATTTTCCTTCTTCCGGCTCAACAAAAGCCCACGGTATACGAAGGTATACTGTACTTAATCCGGGAAAATAATCCAGTGTATCAGCCGGTTCCAGCCGGGAACCATAGTTTTCAAGTAAGTTGGAATAGAAATGCATCGTCCATCCCATATCAGGATTTATCAGAGCTTCGCCATGATCAGTCGGGTAAACTACACATAGTTCATTTACCTGTTCTAATTCCTCAACAGTTGCAAGATACGGTCTATTCTGCTCCGGAAAAGCCTGTAATACTGAGAATTTATCTCCAACAGCCAATGCAGCTGCTGATAATCCGACACGCCGTATAAAAGTACGCCTGTTTATTGATTTCATTTTTAGTCTATTTCTTAAAGAAGTATTAACGAACTACCGGAAATGCAACAATACGAATTTTAGTACATCCATAGGGAATCAGGCAAATCTGTTCCTCATTATTACCAACCAATCCTTTATAATATCCTTCTCTGTCAGTAACAGGTTGTTTTAAGACTCCCGACTCACCAGACTTCCACCAAGGTAACTGTTTTGCCGGTGCTACCAACTCAATAGGGGCATGTGCCTGATTCCAGACAAAAAGAGAATCTACAGGATCAAGATAAGACACTTTTATATGGGTTGCAGGATCATTTATTACACATTCATGTAAGGCATAATTCCATTTCGATTCAGGGAAAACACTCCAATAGTTTCCTTGTATATCACTATGCCCTTCTTCCCAACGCTCTTTAATTTTTAGTCCATATATTAGGGGACCTCTCTCCACCGTATGAGAGTTACGGGCCCAATTAGAAATGAATATGCTCATTGGTAAACGTAATTCTAACACATCGCCATTCTTCCACTTACGATTCACAACAATCAATGAGTCCTTACCATCAACTTCTCCTTTTTGGCCATTTATATATATTTGCGCTTTTTCACACCAAGAGGGTATCCGAAGGTGAAAAGGAAAAACAGTCTCTTTATCTAATGTAAAGTGAAAACGGATATTTTCTTCAAACGGATAATTGGTTTCCTCCCAAATTGATAAATTTGCATCTCTGAGTTTAGTAATTATACGGGAAGGAGCATAAATCAAGGCAGCAATTCCTTCATCGGGAGTTGAATACCAGAGAGAAGAAGTAAATTTTGTCCAACCCTGATGCATATTAGCGTAACAACAGGTATAACCGCTGGCCGTTCCATATACATTTGATGTTCCTTGATAAGCAGTTAATGAAAAATCAAAAGAACCTAAACAGGCTTGTGGCTGATTGGGTATCTGAAAATATTGTTTATAATTATAATCATCTGTAGTTTGTGCCGGAAGTGCATTAAAGGCAATACGCTCCAATGCATCCATATAACTATTTTTTCCGGTAATGGCTATTATATTTTCCAACGAATACATAGACTCAACTATTGTGCAGAGTTCGGTTCCCTGTGAAGGTTCATTTCCGTGTATGTCCTCATCACCGGAAATACAACCATTCGGTAAACCATGAAGTAACATCAAATCTTTAAAGCATCTGTCTTGAATCGCTAAAAAAGCAGTATTGCCAGTCCGTAAATAATCAATAGCCGGTGATTTCATTGCCATTGCAACATTAACAGAATGACGTTCCATCCAGTTTTCTCCATTCTGATTGGCGGCCGCTCCCATCACCCAATCTCGTTTTTCGAACCATTCGGTCCATTGAAATGATTGTTTTCTAATTCTATCGGCGAGACACAAAAGTTCATTCTTTCTAGTAATTCTGTAAAGCCAAAGAATCATATTTATATTTTCAATACCACGAGCTTGTGACCATTCCGACCAATGACCAATCGAAATATTCTTCAATGCTTCTTCCTGATACTGAAAATATTTACTCATAAATGTAATAACACGTTCATCATGAGTAGCACTATAATATTGTTGCATAACCTTTAGCATGATCATACGTGGCCACCAATCCTCTCCTTTATCCGCAATTTGTGTTGTTATTAGCTTCCCACTTTCGCGTTCGTAAGTCGTAATGGGACCAAAATAGCCGGAAGGCCGCTGATTGTCAAGACTCCAATTGATATATTTTTCAACTTTAGCTATTAGGCCCTTGTCCTTAGTGAGATATGCCAAAGGAACTGCTCCATCAAGCCAATACGGAGTTTCTTCCCAAGCATCTCCTTTACCTCCCAACCAAGCATTATCATTTTTTACTTTGTCATAAATCTCATCCAGATGCCCAGAAGATCCATCACACATTATATCTAACTGATTTTTTAACCAACCTTCCGGCTGAATATCGCTGATTGGTACAGGCACATATTTTAGCTCTATAATATCATTATCTTTCAATAAAGGCTGCACACATCCCAATAATCCAAATAAGCCAGTCAAAGCGATAACAAGTTTGCCATTGTTCTTCATCATCATTTCAATTATAAAGTTTACCTGACAAAAATACGACCAACAACCAATATCGCTTTGTTCGAACGTACATTTCATTTGCCGGAGCATCCTCATTTACACATAAAGTGGCGAAAACCCATAACCGGAAATACCTGAATACAGATGTAATACTTAATTTTATTACCTTTGCAGCGTTTTTACTGATTAACGCCATCCCTTGATATGAATAAACTAAATGGTTTCCTGTATGGTCTACTGTCTTCGGCATCCTTCGGCCTCATCCCTATGTTTACCATTCCTGCAATGCAGCAAGGGATGCAGTTTGAGTCCATTTTGCTATATAGATTCGCTTTTGCCACACTGGCCTTAGGAGTTATTTTGTTAATTGACGGACAGTCATTTCGTATCAACCGTCGTGATATACCTTCCCTTCTTTTACTGGCATTTTTTTATCTTATATCTGCGGTGTTCTTATTCTGGGGATATAAATTTATGGCAAGTGGGATAGCTACAACTTTGCATTTCATGTATCCTGTATTGACTACACTGATCATGATGCTATTCTTCCGGGAAAAGAAATCGATCTGGCGATTTATGGCCATAGCTCTGGCTGTGGCGGGAGTATTCTTTCTTTCTCAAGGAGATGATTCGGGAAGTATTACATTTATAGGTATTTTTATCGTTCTCCTCTCTGCTTTGGGATATGCGCTCTATTTAGTCACTGTGAGCCAGCTAAAAGTAGGTCAGATGAAGGGGCTACGGCTCACATTCTATGTCTTCCTCTTCGGAACCCTGCTCCTTTTCATAGGAATTGGTACAACAGGACATATCCAACCGATCCCCAACCTGCATACAGCCGGAAATCTGGTAATGCTTGCCATTATCCCAACCGTTATTTCTAATCTTGCACTGGTAAGAGCAGTAAAATGTATCGGTTCCACACTCACCTCAGTCTTGGGAGCAATGGAACCGGTAACAGCTGTATGTGTAGGTATCTTCATGTTCGGCGAACCCTTCACGAACAGCGTAGGTTTGGGAATAATACTCATTATTACCGCAGTAACAGTGATCATTCTCAAACGGTAGAAAGATGCATATTACTCGCTTTTACCGGATATCTAACTCTTTTATAAGGTTGCCTGCTTCTCCATACTTCTCAATAACGAAAAGTATATAACGTACATCTACGCCGATACAACGCTGCAAATCGGGTTCAAAAACAATATCACTGCTCATCGCTTCCCAGTTGCCATCAAAAGCAAGCCCGAGCAATTCTCCTTTGGCATTAAACATGCCACTACCGGAGTTACCACCTGTTATGTCATTGTTGGAGATAAAACAGACTCTCATTTCGCCCTTTTCATCGGCATAACGCCCAAAGTCTCCGGCACTGAACAATTCCAGTAAACGAGGACTGACCTCAAAATCCGGATCGTCCTGATGGTCCCGCATCTTTTCAAAAATCCCCAACGGAGTAGTATAATAGTTATAAATAGCGCCATTAAACGGAGAGTAACTGCAAACCGTCCCGAAACTAAGCCGCATGGTGGAATTGGCGTCAGGATAGAAGTTACGGTCGGCATACATCCGGCGAACAGCCGCATTAAACAACCGTTCATCCTTTTCTATGTTTTGCGAAGCCTCCACGATGGCCTGGTTCATATCATAATAAGACACCAGCAGATCAATGCCCAAAGAAATGGCTGGATCATCCAACATACTAAATGTTGTATCACGCTCCAGATAGCGTTTCAATCCCCGTGGAGTAGTTATCTCGGAGCGAGCATACAAAGTGTCGATATAGGCCCGTTCATTGCCGTTATACAGCGTATCAATCGTCTGATACATCGGTGGCAGATATTCAGGAGAAACCTTTTCACGATATTCTTTCAGAAGTGCAGTAAACACATCTTTATCGATCGAAAGGTCCAGATTGTCATATTTCTCCAATAATTTCTTCAACCGCGCAACAACCTGCTTTTCTTCGGCTTCAAAATCGAAGTTAAGAATCTCAAGAGACAGCTGTACCAGCTCGGGCCCATTGATAAAGGATTCACCGAAATAGGCCAACGCACGGTTGGTTTCCCGACGGCTCTTATAGTTCAGTTCCAGGGAAGATAACAAATGCATCAGTTTCTCCCGTTCGGCAGGAGTATTCTGAATCCATTGACGGAGGGTCGTTTCCAACTCTCGTTTCTTTTCAAGTACTTTCAGCTTGCGAATGGCTTTGTTTGTCCCGATACTGTTTTTCCAGTAATTGGAGCTTTCATCATACTTTGAAGCATATTTGATACGAATATCTGCCCGCCGATCCATCTCACGCTTCCAAATAGCCTGCTTTACACCACGCACATCTATCATCGCCTGGTTCATACCATTCATCATCTCCTCAATGCCGAAGGAAGAGAGGAAACGTTCCGTACTACCGGGATAGCCCAAAGTCATACAAAAAGACCCTTCTTTATATCCGTCAAGCGAAACAGGCGCTACATAGGTCGGATGATAGGGTACATTGTCCGGTGAGTAATCAGCCGGACGATTCTTTTTATCGGCATAAATGCGAAAAACACAGAAGTCACCGGTATGGCGGGGCCACATCCAGTTATCCGTATCCCAACCGAATTTTCCAATAGAAGAAGGAGGAGCAAACACCAGACGAACATCGTTGAAATCGCGATAAACTGAAAGCCAAAACTCATTTCCACCATAATAAGCATCAACGACTCCCACAAGAGTAGAATCTTTGAGACTCACTTCGTCTGCTATAAGACGCGAAATAGAATCAACAGCAACCATACGTTCCTGCTCGGTCATAGCGTCATGGGTTACTTTCAGCACCCGCTTGGTCACATCTTCGGTGCGAAGCAGAAAACGAACATAAAGCTCCGGATTGGGTAACTCCTCGTCCCGGTTACGGGCCACAAAACCATCTTTCAGGTAATCGTGTTCTACGGTGGAATGTTGCTGCACACTGCTGAAACCGCAATGGTGATTAGTAAAAACCAATCCGTCTTCTGAGACAACTACCCCCGAACAAAACCCACCAAAACTAACAACGGCATCCTTCAACGAAGCCTTCTTAGGATTATAGAGTTTATTGGCAGGCATCTGCAAACCCAGTTCTTTCATCGTTTGCCGCGTTTGTTTATTCAGGTTCCCCAATAGCCACATTCCCTCGTCAGCATGAACAGCCGATGAGATGAAAAGGGCAATAATTGTAAATAGTTTAAGTCTCATCTATATTGAATTTAGCAGTCAGTTTTTTATTTTACTCTGTTATCAGACGTAGTTTCTTCGCCCCTACACGGGCTTGCAGCCATTCGGTTATTTTCCTCTTCTCACTCTCACTCGGATGACGGGTAAACTTCAGTACAGCCAATGCAATCGTATCCGTTTTCAACGAATCCACCGTAGTTTCAAGTGTATGCGAGATCGAAACGGTTGTCACTGAAGGGTACAATACCTTTAGTTCCGGTATAATAGTACGACTCATTTCATCATAAGATTTATACTTCTCAAGGTTCTTTTCCAGAGAGGAAATCTTTTTTTGTTGTTCTTGCAGCCGTTGTTCACTGTTCTTATAAAAGTCTTCCATGACCATGGCACGAATGGACGAAATATCCATTGCATCGTTGTTCATACCTTGTAGCACAACCAACTTTGTTTCCTCCAGTTTATACTGTTTCATCTTACTACGCGCCAGAGCAATAGAAGCCTCAGGAACTTCAGGACCAATAAGCACCACACGAATCTCCCGGTGTTCGTAACTAATCTTCTTATCAAGCACCTGTGTATTTTCAAAATTCAATTCCGTATTGATAAAGTGATTGGCAGCCGTTTCATAAAAAGTGCTTTTGATAATGCCGAATGTCAGATAAACAGCCGGGCACATCGTAAGGACAACGATCAGGATAATATATTTGCGTACCGTCTTCTCACGTTTCTTGTCTACAAATTCCTTCCGTTGGAAATGCATCACCCGTACTCCGATAAAGGTAGCCAGGCTAATGAAAACGGAGTTGATAAAATAGAGGTAGAAAGCGCCTAAAAAATAAATCAGGTTACCCGATGCCAACCCGTATCCTGCCGTACAGAGGGGAGGCATCAATGCCGTAGCAATAGCAACACCCGGAATCACGTTTCCCTTTTCCTTTGTAGAGAGGGCAACAACACCTGCCAATCCACCAAAGAGTGCGATGAATACGTCATAAATCGTAGGTGAAGTACGTGCCAGCAATTCCGACTGCGCCTCGGCAATGGGGGTGAAAAGGAAAAAAACAGTTGCCGTAGTAACACTGAATGCAGTGGTTATGAGGAAACTCTTTAAGGAGCGTTTCATCAATTCAAAGTCGTTCAGCCCGACGGATAACCCCACTCCCATAATAGGTCCCATCAAGGGGGAAATCAACATCGCACCGATAATTACTGCGGTAGAGTTCACATTCAGTCCTAACGAAGCCATAAAGATTGCGAAGATCAGAATCCAGAGGTTAGCTCCTTTAAATTCCACTCCTTTACGGATAGAGTCAATGGTTTCCAACTCATTGTCCTTGTCCTTTCGCAAATCGAGATACTCACGAAGAAAGCTCTTTACGGCAAAAATGTTTCGGTTGTCTGTTTTCATAATCACTTCTTCACAAAACGGTTAATAACTGGAATTTGCTTCAACGGCAAATCATGTTTGATGATATATCCTATAAATACAAACAGTAGCAACGTACGTAAAAGCAGGCGGAGCAACATATTATCCACCGGTATCCACTCTCCTGCCACATAGATCATTAATGCCAAAAGTACGTATCCACCGATACTCTTCAGGTCATATGCGATCGGGTATTTCTTTTGTCCCACGAAATAAGAGAGCAACATGGCAACAGCATATCCGGTGAAACCTGCCCAGGCACAAGCCATATAGCCATACACAGGAATCAGAAAGACATTCATCAGAATAACAATCGTACAAGCTGTTAGCGAGAAGTAAGCTCCCCATTTCGTCTCGTCCGTCAGTTTATACCAGAACGAGAGATTAAAATACACACCCATAAACATCTCGGCAGCCATAACGATAGGCACTACTTTCAACCCTTCCCAGTAATCGCGCCCGATAACATAACGCAATATATCGAGATAAAACATCACCGAGAGGAAGGCTAAAAGAGTGAAAATAATGAAGAACTTCATGGCTTGTGCATACATTTGCCGGTTATCCTTCTCTTTACTCTTACCAAACACAAATGGTTCGTAAGCAAAGCGGAATGCTTGTGTAAACATAGCCATAATCATCGCTATCTTACTGGTGGCTCCATATATACCCAACTGCACATCAGCCTCTACCGGATCGGGATAAACAAACGGAAAGATAATCTTATCAACCACCTGGTTCAGTATACCCGCAATACCTAATATAAGAATAGGAAAAGAGTAACGAAACATCCGCTTCATCAAATCACGATCCAGTGTATAACGGAAACCGCGCAGTTCGGATATCAGGCAAAGCATTACCAGCGATGTACAAATAAGATTAATCAGAAAAGCAGCGCCTACATTGGTTCCTTTCATAAACACGAAGTAGACAATGTTGAGAATAATGCTGGCAAAGATGAATAACATCTTTAAAGCTGCAAACTTAATAGGACGATTTTTATAACGCAGATAAGCAAAAGGGATAGCCTGTATAGCATCCATTGCGATCACAATGAGCATCATCCCAAGATACCAGGGATGCTCTTCATACCCCATTACTCCGGCTATCGGCTCAAGAAACAAAAGACATACGGCAAGAAACGAAAGAGAAATAGCTGCTACAGTCAATAAGGTAGTAGAGTAAACTTTCACCGGGTCTTCTCCGCCCTTATTGGCAAAACGGAAAAATCCGGTTTCCATACCGCATGTAAGTAGTACAAGCAGAAGTGCCGTAATGGCATACATATTCGTAATAATACCATATCCTCCCGTAGAAGCGGGCATAGAAATAGTATAAATAGGCACCAACAGATAGTTGAGGAAACGCCCTACTATGCTGCTAACACCATAAATGGCAGTATCTTTGGCTAATGACTTTAATCCACCCATGTTAATTAGTGATTAACGAGTTAGTGATAAGTGATTAGTTTTGGCTGTGCAGATACTTGCTGTTAGCAACTTCATTATCTCTTCGGCATCAGTAAACATACTACTATATTCTTCTGTATTTAAATACGAAGTTTCATGAAGTAACTCCAGCCAATAAAGAGACTCGTTACATTCTTTCTGCGCAATAGCATATTTATGAACGAAATCAAGTTTACTTTCTGCATATTCTCCTTCGCGTTGTAAAGCACCAATAGCTGTACCCGAACGTAGCAATTGTTTTGACATTATATGTTCATTTTTAGTTTGTGACAGATACTGATAGAGCTTTACAACACGTACAGCAAAAGCCTTGGTCTTAGTTTTCAAAATCCCTTTTCTATATTCCATACGCTCAATCGCTTATCACTAATCATTTATCACTAATCACTAAAACAGTGTTTGTTGACTACTATAAAGACTCCTCCCCAAATGTTTGTAAGCCAGTTCCGTCACTTCACGCCCACGAGGGGTACGTTTCAGGAAACCTTCTTTAATCAGGAACGGTTCGTATACCTCTTCGATTGTTCCGGCATCTTCACCCAAAGCGGTGGCAATGGTAGTAAGTCCTACCGGACCACCCTTGAACTTATCGATAATGGTACAGAGGATCTTGTTGTCCACTTCATCCAATCCGTATTTGTCGATATTCAGTGCTTCAAGTGAAAAAGTAGCAATCTCCGTATCAATAGAACCGGAACCCTTCACCTGAGCAAAGTCGCGCACACGACGAAGCAGTGCATTGGCAATACGAGGGGTACCCCGGCTACGCGAAGCAATCTCTCCCGCAGCGGGTATCGAACAAGGTACATCAAGGATAGCAGCCGAACGACGGATAATATTACTCAGCACATCGTCATCATAATATTCAAGATGCAGGTTAATGCCAAAACGCGCACGCAACGGAGCTGTCAACAGCCCACTACGGGTAGTAGCTCCCACCAGCGTAAAAGGATTCAGATCTATCTGAATACTGCGTGCAGAGGGTCCTTTATCTATCATAATATCAATCCGGTAGTCTTCCATAGCAGAGTACAGGTACTCCTCTACCACAGGTGACAGACGGTGGATCTCGTCAATAAACAGGACATCGTTCGGTTCAAGACTGGTAAGTACACCCGCCAGATCACCGGGTTTATCGAGAACCGGGCCCGAAGTGACTTTAAAGCCTACTCCAAGTTCATTGGCTATAATGTTTGAGAGAGTTGTTTTTCCCAATCCGGGAGGGCCATGCAGCAATACGTGGTCTAATGCTTCACCACGAAGACGGGCGGCTTTTACAAAAATGCGGAGATTCTCCACCACCTTATCCTGCCCGCTGAAATCCTCGAAGCTAAGGGGACGGAGCGCATTCTCAAAATCCCGTTCCCGGCTTGTCAACTGATGATCGCGTATATTGAAATCTTCTTCCATAAAATCACATCCTCGTTCTTTTATATATCGTACAAAGATAATGCAAACCAAGAGTAGAATAAAATGAACGCGTTCATTTTTTATGCCAAGGTGCAGCTTATCTTCGCTTTTTTAACAAAGATAGTACAATTCAGAGAATAGTTGTATCGAGCAGACAGGATAATTGCCTCCTTTTCCGAATATACCTCTGATAAAGTAGCCGGAATAATGGATTATCTCAAACTATTTCATCTTGTTCAATTAGCGCTGCATATAGTGTTTCCGCTCTTCATCCGTCAACTTCTCTATCGAATAGCGAAGCATCGTACGGGGCATTTCACGTGCATACTTATCAAGAAACTGTAGTAATAAGTCCCGATTCCGTTTCCCCATTTCACGAAGCATCCAGCCGATAGCTTTCTGCATCAGATCGTGTTTGTGATGTAACAACAGTTCCGACAAACGGAGGATATCGACGAAATCGTTGTTTCTTATCAATGTAGCCGTAGCAACTACCGCGATACGCTGCTCCCAAAGTAGCGTACTACCGGCAAGGCGATACAGATCTTCACGCGATTTGTCTTTCAGATACTCTCCTACAATATAGGGAGCTGACAAATCCACCAAGTCCCAGTTATTGATCCGTTCCGTTTGTGTCAGATAGAAATCATAGATCTCTTTTTGCTCCTTTTCACCGGACTTCTTGAAGCGCTCTACCAACATAAGCAATGCGCAGAGGCGGCACTCGTGCCAGTCACTTTGCAAGAGTTCTGCCATCACCTCAAACGGTTCTTCTTTGTGCCGCTTTGCCACCAGACGTGTATTGGGAACTACTACTCCTAAAAACTTATCACCTTCTCCGTATTGCCCCTTCCCTGTCTTAAAGAAATTGGGCAAATACTCCCTTTTCACCGGGTCAATATATGCTTCCAACTCTTTCTGAATACTCTCAACTTTTGTCTTCATATCGTTATCTGTATAAATATAGCAAACCGAATCCCCGCCAAAAATAAACAAAATATGGATGATTAATGGAAAGTTATATCTATTTTTGCAAATAATACAGTAAGTACATTATGGTTCTAAATTACATCTGGATAGCATTCTTCATCATAGCTTTTATCGTAGCACTCGGAAAGCTTATCTTCACAGGAGACACACAAATATTTACCGAAATCATCAACTCTACGTTCAGCTCATCCAAAACGGCTTTTGAGGTTTCTCTCGGGTTAACCGGGGTTCTCTCCTTATGGTTGGGCATCATGAAGATTGGTGAAAACAGCGGTCTTATCAATGCACTGTCGCGTTGGTTGAGCCCGGTATTCTGCCGCCTGTTTCCCGATATCCCCAAGGGACACCCCGTAATGGGATCTATTTTTATGAATATGTCTGCCAATATGCTGGGACTTGATAATGCTGCTACTCCGATGGGGCTCAAGGCAATGAAAGAGTTACAAGAACTGAATCCGAAAAAAGATACGGCCAGTAACCCAATGATCATGTTTCTTGTTATCAACACTTCCGGACTGATACTGATACCTATTTCAATCATGGTATACCGTGCCCAAATGGGAGCTGCACAACCTACGGATATCTTTATCCCAATTCTGCTCAGTACATTCATTTCAACATTAGTGGGAGTTATTGTTGTTAGCATTTCCCAACGCATCAACCTGATAAACAAACCCATATTGATATTAATGGGAATATTGAGTCTTTTTTTCGGAGGTTTGATTTACCTTTTCACTGTTCTTTCACGTGAAGAAATGGGAACTTACTCTACGCTGATTGCCAATATCATACTATTCGGAGTAATCATTCTCTTTATCCTGACGGGCATACGAAAGAAAATAAATGTTTACGATTCTTTTGTAGAAGGAGCCAAAGAAGGGTTCAGTACTGCCGTACGAATCATACCTTATCTGGTAGCTTTCCTGGTAGGTATTGCAGTCTTTCGTACTTCGGGAGCAATGGATATTCTTGTCAACGGAATCGGACAGGTTGTAGGATTTTGTGGACTGGATACCAGCTTTGTCGGTGCTTTGCCTACCGGACTGATGAAATCTCTGAGTGGCAGTGCTGCCAACGGATTGATGATTGACACCATGAAACAGTTTGGCCCCGATGCCTTTGTATCCCGCGTCAGCTGTGTAGTTCGCGGTGCATCAGACACCACATTCTATATTCTGGCTGTCTACTTTGGCAGTGTAGGCATTACAAAAACAAGAAATGCCGTTACCTGCGGTTTGATAGCCGACTTCTCGGGTATCATTGCTGCCATATTTTTCAGTTATTTATTTTTCTTTTAAAACAATACATTATCATGGCTGTAACTTATCAGACAGAGGGCGTAAAGATGCCCGATATTAAGAAACGGGAAACCACAGAATGGATCAAATCCGTAGCTGCCACTTATGGAAAGAGACTCGGTGAAATCGCCTATATTTTCTGTTCGGACGAAAAAATATTAGAAGTGAACCGGCAATATCTGCAACACGATTACTATACAGATATCATCACATTCGATTATTGCGAAGGAGATCGTCTTTCGGGTGATCTTTTTATAAGCCTCGATACTGTAAAGACCAATTCTGAACAGTTCAATACCACCTATAACGAAGAACTTCACCGTACCATTATTCACGGTATCCTTCATCTTTGCGGCATCAATGACAAAGGACCGGGAGAACGGGAAATAATGGAAGCGGCGGAAAACAAAGCACTGGCGTTACGATAGAGTTGAAAACTCTACATATATTGTCCATTATAAGGGGTAGCATTGTCCAAATGAACTATTATGGTATTTACTTAAACAAAGGATACAGACTGATTCCGGTGAAAAAACCTTTATTTGCATAACTGCTGGCGAGGGGTAAGTGCTTTTTGTATCTCACCGGCAGTTAAGCTTATTAAATACATAATCTTAAAAAAGTAAAGGAAACACCATGAAACATCTATTTTCAAGTTGGGCAATCAGCCTGTTTGCCCTGTTTATTATTGTCCCCAACAGTTTTGCCGCCAAATGGAAAGCCGAACATGTCGTTCTTATCGGTCTCGATGGATGGGGAGCTTATAGCGTAGAGAAAGCAGATATCCCAAACACCAAGAGTTTAATGGAGAACGGTAGCTATACTTTAAAAAAACGTTCTACACTCCCCTCTTCAAGTGCTATAAACTGGGCTTCCATGTTCATGGGAGCAGGTCCGGAACTGCACGGTTATACCGAATGGGGATCTAAAACTCCGGAACTTCCCTCACGCGAATTGAACCAGCACGGTATTTTCCCTACCATTTTTCAAGTACTGCGGGATGCTGCTCCGAAAGCAGAGATTGGTTGCCTGTACGAATGGAACGGCATTAAATATCTGGTAGATACACTTGCATTGAGCTATCACAAACAGGCACCGGATTATAACAAGTATCCCACTGCTCTGTGCGAAATGGCAGTTAGCTATCTGAAAGAAAAGAAGCCGACCCTCACACTGGTTGCTTTTGATAATCCCGATCATATAGGTCATGGTGCAGGTCACGACACACCGGAGTATTATGCCAAACTGAAAGAACTGGACGGATATATCGGACAAATTATTCAGGCTACCAAAGATGCAGGAATATTTGACAAAACGATCTTTATTGTTACTGCAGACCATGGTGGCATTAACAAAGGACACGGTGGAAAAACGATGAACGAAATGGAAACTCCATTCATCATCTGCGGAAAAAACATCAAAAAAGGATTAAACTTCAACGAGAGTATGATGCAATTTGACGTAGCATCAACCATCGCCTACATCTTCGGATTAAACCAGCCGCAAGTATGGATAGGCCGCCCGATGAAACAGGTTTTTAAATAAGAAAACAGCAACTTGCTTTTACTGATTATTGATCACCTGAATCTTGCATTGTAAAAGTACGTACTTTACAGATATAAACTATGCATTTTAAGTGTGCGTTAAAATACTAATTAACATACACTTAAAATGCATAGTTTATATCTATAGAAATCGTCAGAAAGAAATTCTAATGAAACAGTATTTATACGTACTTATTTCAACTCAAAATACATTTTTGTCAGAAATACATAACGAATCTTCTATATTATTGCTTAACTTGCCACCATCCTATAACGCAAATTAAATAATAGTCATGAAGCAATTGCCTTTTCTTTGTAATATCAGATGTCAAACAATATCAAAATTACATCTTTGCCTCTATCTACTACTGACAGCAATCAGCGTATGTGCTCAAAAAACTGAAATTCAATACCTATCGGGAACAGACAAAGACAATACCGTGAAATGGGATTTCTTCTGTTCGGATGGTATGAACAGCGGTAATTGGACAACGATTGACGTACCCTCTCAGTGGGAGCTGCAAGGTTTCGGCGGTTACAACTACGGGCACGACCGTACCCCTCATAACGAAAAAGGATTTTATCGTTATGAATTCTTTGTTTCTCCTCAATGGAAAAACAAAGAAGTATATATCGTATTTGAAGGCCCAATGACGGACACAGAGGTGAGAATCAACAAACGACTTGCCGGGCCCATTCATCAGGGTGCTTTTTATCGCTTCAAATACAACATATCCGAGCTATTGGATTACTCCCGGAAAAATCTGCTGGAAGTAGCCGTAAGTAAAGAATCATCTAACGAAAGCATCAATCGTGCAGAGCGTAGAGCCGACTATTGGATATTCGGTGGCATTTTCCGTCCGGTTTATCTTGAAGCACAACCTAAGAGTTTTATTGATCGGGTGGCCATAAATGCCAAACAGGATGGTTCCTTCTATATGGAATCATATACGCATAATGCCGACAGTGAAGATTTTCAGATAGAGACCCGTATACAGACCCTCGAAGGAAAGGATGTAAGTACTCCTTTTCTGTCAGGGCATAGTGTCACTAAAGACAAATTTGTACTGAACGGACAGATCGAGGCTCCCTTGTCCTGGACTCCTGAAAGTCCTTATCTATACAAAGCAGTAGTAAAACTGAAAAAGGGGAAGAAAGTAGTACATAGCTACGAACAGAAATTCGGTTTCCGGACTATAGAGTTCAGAAAATCCGATGGCTTTTATGTAAATGGCGTAAAAGTGAAGTTTAAAGGTGTATGCCGCCACACGTTCTGGCCCGAAAGCGGACGTACCAGCAGTAAACTGCTTGCCATTGAAGACGTTAACCTCATCAAAGATATGAATATGAATGCCGTCCGCATGTCTCACTATCCACCCGATCAATATTTTCTGGATGTTTGCGACTCTTTAGGCCTGTTTGTTATAAATGAATTGGCTGGTTGGCAGAATAAGTATGACACCCCTACCGCGCGCCGCCTGGTACAATCGATGGTAACACGTGATGTCAATCATCCATCTATCGTGATTTGGGCCAATGGAAATGAAGGTGGTTTCAATACGGAAGTACGCAGTGACTATGCACTGTATGACCCTCAAAAACGTCAGGTTATTGAACCTTGGTCTAAAATGGATGGCACTGACACCAAGCATTATCCCAAATACAATTATTCTTATGAAGCATTGACCAAAGGAAATTTAGTATATATGCCCACAGAGTTTCTTCATGGCCTGCATGACGGAGGACACGGAGCAGGTCTCGACGATTATTGGAATCTAATGCTAAAGAGCCCTCTCTCTGCAGGAGGATTTCTGTGGAATCTGACCGACGAAGGTGTTGTTCGTCGCGATATCAGCGATTCCATCGATGTAAAAGGGAACTATGCACCCGATGGTATCCTTGGACCTCACCACGAGAAAGAGGGTAATTTCTATACCATCAAAGAAGTGTGGACGCCTGTTTATGTAACAAATCCTAATTTGAATTCCAGCTTCAATGGTGTGATAAATATCAGCAATCGTTATCATTTCACAAACCTCAACCAGTGCCGGTTCTCCTATAAATTGACAAGTTACACACAGCCCCTCAACAACGAGAATATGAAACAATATACTCATCAGGTAGCTGCTCCCAACGTTACTCCCGGTCAGGACGGTATTATCCGCCTTGAATTGCCCGAAGATTGGCATAGCTATGATGTACTTTACCTTACTGCTATTGACCCTTTTGGCAGGGAGATCTTTACATGGTCATGGAATGTCACCATGCCACAGGAAATGGTACAACGAATCGTAACAGGAGCGAACCAAGAGCTACACGTACAGGAAACGGACGAGCTGCTTCGAGTTACCTGCGGAACAACAGAAATCACTTTCAACAAAAGAAATGGATGGATAGACAATGTTTGTCATCAACTCAAAAATCTATCATTCAACAATGGTCCCCGTTTTACCGGATTCACTGCCACATTCAGAGAACTGAAACACTATCATTCGCCGGATGGGTATGTAGTAGAAGCTCTTTATGAGAATGCAGATAGCCAGAAATGGACGATTCAACCAAACGGATGGGTACAGCTCGACTATCAATACAAGCTCAACGGTGAGTACGATTATGCAGGTATCACCTTCTCTTATCCCGAGAATAAAGTGAAAGGTGCCACATTAATGGCAAACGGTCCCTATCACGTATGGAAGAACCGCATGAAAGGAACCAACTTCGGTGTTTACAACAAAGCATACAATAATACCATTACCGGTCAGAACTGGAAGTATCCGGAATTCAAGGGTTATTACTCCAACTTCTATGCCGTAGAGATACAAACCGATGAAATGCCATTCATTATAGCCTCTGCTACAAAGGATGTATTCTTGCACCTTTTCACCCCGGAACGTCCCCTGTTTTACAGTAAAAACATCAATCCTCGTTTTCCAGAAGGTGATATTTCGTTTTTAAATGCCATTTGCGCCGTTGGAACCAAGTTCTCACGCGCTGAACAGGAGGGACCGCAAGGGGCTAAGAATATATACAATAATGAAGTATTCCGTGGCAGATTATATTTTAAATTCGGAAGTCAGAATTGAATGGCTTTGAGATAATGTAATTGCAAATAGAACATCTATGGGTTGTAGCACTTTGATTAGCAACCAGTAGTTATATGATAGAAATCACATTCGGCAAAACTCAATATTTGTAACGATTCATAAAAACGCGAAGCAGATAAAGAGGGAGGTAAACGTATTAAAAATATTCAACAATATTTATTTTTATAACATTCTGACATCCAGCGAGTTAAACATCCCTCTCATTTCTCTACGGAGATCGACCCGAAACTCTACGGAGATCGAGTCGTTTCTCGTAGAGTTTCGGGTCGATCTCCGTAGAGAAATGAGACGAGAGTTCATAAGATTGACAATTGATACAAAAACGAGATGAACAATTTCGTTTTATTGTAACGATTTACGCCTATAATATAATCAAAAAACAAAAGAAATGGCTAAGTGATCCAATTCGGAATAACAGGCCTATTTTAGAAATAAAACCTCAATCCGCCCAATACATTGACACGATTTATTCCGCTCTTTTCATCCTTCTTTAGTTCAACTCCATCCCGTTTCGGCAAGTTACTTGCAATTGAACTGGCTGATACGCCAAGTCCCACATGGCTCGACAACATATATTCTAATCCCATAGTGACATGTGCGCCAAATCCGGCAGTACTGTAATAGGGTTCATTATAAAGAAAAAGCCCCATGCCTACTCCGCACTTCAAAATCCATTTATCAAACTTTGTACGTAATGCAACCTCCGGTGCCAGATAAGACAATACCATATCTCCTCCCGGAAGCTCCGCTTTAAAACCAGAATATTGCATACCTACTCCCCACCCGGAAGTCCATATATGTTCATAGCCAAGCTTCCACTCTAAACCGCTCTTACTCCCCAAAGACACATTATTAGCATCATAGATTTTACTGCTTATCCAACCATACCCCAAGCTAACTTCAAAGGTATTAGCAGGTGCCGGACCCCTCCGCTCAGGTTGCTTCTTGTCTCTGGCCACTACGAAGTTCATATCGATAGCATACTGTACAGGATTTGCCCTCAATGTATCCACCACATTATCTTTCAGGTAAAGCATCAATCCGGATATCTGATGGCACGAACTTCTCCAGAAAGACGGATCCTCATGCCAGGTTATAGCAAAACCATTTCCACCGGCTTTACCAACAGCCTCCTGTGCAAGATGAACGACCTCATCATACCGACATTTCGTAGCCGTACCAGGATCTATAACAGAAACACGTCCAATGGCTTCGGCAGTGTTGGGCACCGTCTCTCCTAATTCAAAGACCCGAACAGAATCGGCCGGAACTGGATTGGGATAAGTTTTTATCAGATTTGTCACGACTTTGGGTGAACAGGAAGCTAAAAGTAGCAATACGGAAATTGAAAATAGATTAGTAAGTTTCATAAAGCTTTGTATTATTAAGTTTGTTTTAATGTATGAGTTTTGCCATCTGTCTGCAATATTCGAGCAACATCTTCTTTTATACACAGAAAATAATGATTCCTTATTTCAATGTCTCTGCATCCCATATTACTCCAATGACAAAGATAAACACATTTTTTAATTAAAATACAATAAAGGAGTGCGTAATAGGGTTCAAATATCTATTTTACTGCCGAAAAGGAGAGCTTTTTAATCACGTAGCCAGACAATATACACCAAATAGCAGAACTTTTTTCGTAACTTTGCACCGTTTGCAAATAAGGATTGAACAAATGGATTTTAGGTATGATGTTATTGTAATTGGTGCCGGACATGCAGGCTGTGAAGCGGCTGCCGCTTCGGCCAATCTGGGTTCAAAGACTTGTCTGATCACGATGGATATGAATAAAATCGGGCAGATGAGTTGTAATCCGGCTATAGGTGGTATTGCCAAAGGACAAATTGTACGCGAAATAGATGCACTTGGTGGACAAATGGGGCTGATAACAGATAAAACAGCTATCCAGTTTCGCATACTAAACCGGTCGAAAGGGCCGGCAATGTGGAGTCCACGCGCACAATGTGACCGCAATAAGTTTATAGGAGCATGGAGAGAAGTATTGGAAAATACTCCCAATCTGCATATCTGGCAAGATACAGTGAAAGAATTACTCGTTGAAAACGGCGAAGTAACAGGGTTAATTACCATGTGGGGGGTCACTTTTCATGCGAAATGTATCGTACTCACAGCCGGAACTTTCCTCAATGGATTGATGCATGTAGGTAAAAATATGCTTCCCGGAGGTCGTATGGCAGAACCTGCATCTTACGAATTAACCGAATCCATCGCACGCCATGGAATCAGTTACGGACGGATGAAAACAGGCACCCCTGTACGAATAGACGGACGAAGTGTACACTATGAATTAATGGACACACAGGATGGAGAAGCCGACTTTCATAAATTCTCATTTATGGATACAAATGTACGCCATCTTAAACAACTGCAATGCTGGACCTGCTTTACCAATCCGGAAGTGCACAACATTCTTCGTGAAGGATTATCAGAATCCCCCCTTTTCAACGGACAAATTCAAAGTATAGGACCGCGTTATTGCCCTAGCATAGAAACCAAGATTGTTACCTTCCCGGATAAAGAACAGCACCAGTTATTTCTGGAGCCAGAAGGAGAAACCACACAAGAATTGTATCTGAATGGTTTTTCATCTTCATTGCCTATGAACATACAGATCGAAGCTCTGAAAAAAGTTCCGGCATTTAAAGATCTGGTTATATACCGTCCCGGGTATGCGATTGAATACGATTTCTTTGACCCAACCCAATTAAAACATACGTTGGAATCGAAGATAATTAAGAATTTATTCTTTGCCGGACAAGTAAACGGAACTACCGGATACGAAGAAGCAGGTGGCCAAGGTATCATTGCCGGCATCAATGCACACATTAACTGCCAAGGTGGAGAACCATTTACACTGGCACGCGATGAAGCATATATTGGCGTATTAATCGATGACCTCGTTACCAAAGGAGTAGATGAACCTTATCGTATGTTCACTTCCCGTGCAGAATACCGTATTCTTCTTCGCATGGACGATGCTGATATGCGTCTTACAGAAAAAGCCTGGAAATTAGGACTCGTCAAAGAAGATAGATATACTCTGCTGAAAAAGAAACGCGAAACAGTGGAACGTATTATATCTTTTGCACGAAACTATTCGATAAAAGCGGCTCTTATTAATGATTCTCTTGAGAAATTAGGTACTACCCCGCTGCGTCATGGGTGTAAGTTAATTGATCTGATTAATCGTCCGCAGATAACAATAGAAAACATCGCAGAACATGTGCCGGCATTCAAACGTATACTTGACGAGATTACGGAGAGAAAAGAAGAAATTATTGAAGCCGCGGAAATTCTTATTAAATACGAAGGCTATATCGGACGAGAGCGTATCATTGCTGACAAACTGGCCCGATTGGAAAGCATCAAGATCAAAGGCAAGTTTGATTATAATTCTATCCAATCGCTTTCAACGGAAGCACGCCAAAAGCTAGCAAAAATAGATCCGGAAACAATCGCTCAGGCAAGTCGAATTCCAGGAGTATCGCCAAGTGACATCAACGTATTGCTGGTGCTTTCGGGAAGATAAGAACATGCGTTTCACGTGAAACAAAACATTTAAGAAAACGAAATAAACCCATGATTATGAGCAAAGAAAGGCTTATCAAAAGCATCCGGGAAATACCCGATTTCCCCATACCGGGAATTCTTTTTTATGACGTAACCACTCTATTCAAAGATGCTGCATGCCTGCAGGAACTTTCTGACGTAATGTATGAGATGTACAAAGACAAAGGCATCACAAAAGTAGTAGGTATTGAATCAAGAGGATTCATAATGGGCCCGATTCTTGCGACCCGTTTAAACGCAGGATTCATCCCTATACGTAAACCCGGTAAACTTCCGGCAGAAACCATCGAAGAGAGTTACGATAAAGAGTACGGAAAGGATACTGTGCAGATACACAAAGATGCACTCGATGAAAACGATGTAGTATTGCTACATGACGATTTATTGGCAACAGGAGGAACAATGAAAGCAGCTTGCGAGCTCGTAAAGAAACTAAAGCCAAAGAAAGTATATATAAACTTTATCATCGAACTAAAAGAGCTGAACGGTAAAGCAGTGTTTGGAGATGAGGTAGAAGTAGAATCCGTATTGTCTTTATAGATATAAATGTTATATTTGCAGGGCGTAGTTATTTTACTACGCCTTCTTTATATGGAAACAAACCAGGAACTGAAAACCAACGAATACTTGAAAGGGATTGTATCTAACCTCCCTGAAGGCCCCGGCATTTATCAATATCTGAATGCCGAAGGTACCATTATATACGTAGGAAAGGCCAAAAACTTAAAAAGAAGAGTATATTCCTACTTCAGCAAAGATCATGAGCCGGGGAAAACCAGAGTACTCGTCAGTAAAATCGCAGACATACGTTATATTGTCGTCAACTCTGAAGAAGATGCCCTGTTATTAGAAAACAACCTTATAAAAAAATATAAGCCGCGATATAATGTTCTGCTGAAAGACGACAAAACATACCCGTCTATTTGTGTACAAAATGAATATTTTCCACGAATATTCAAAACACGCAAGATCATTCGTAACGGTTCTTCGTATTATGGACCATACAGTCATGCACCATCCATGAATGCAGTGTTAGACCTAATAAAACATCTATATCCACTACGAACATGCAGCTTGAACTTGTCACCGGAAAACATACGCGCAGGCAAATTCAACGTTTGCCTTGAATACCATATAAAGAATTGCGCCGGACCTTGCATAGGACTCCAATCACAAGAGGAATATCTAAAGAATATCGATGAAATCAAGGAAATATTAAAAGGAAACACCCAGGAAATAAGCCGTATGTTATTCCAGCAAATGCAGGAATTAGCTACTGAAATGAAGTTTGAAGAAGCACAAAAAATAAAAGAGAAATATACACTTATAGAAAATTACCGTTCAAAATCAGAAGTAGTAAGCTCGATATTACACAATATCGACGTATTTTCTATTGAAGAAGACGAGCACAATTCAGCATTTATCAACTATCTGCACATCACAAACGGAGCTATCAATCAGGCTTTCACCTTTGAGTACAAGAAAAAGCTAAACGAAAGCAAAGAGGAGCTTCTTACACTGGGAATCATTGAAATGCGGGAACGCTACAAAAGCTTTTCACGTGAAATCATCGTCCCTTTTGAAGTAGATATGGAGTTGAATAACGTCGTTTTCACCGTGCCCCAGCGAGGGGACAAAAAGAAACTGCTGGATCTCTCATTGCTCAATGTAAAACAATACAAAGCAGACCGGATGAAACAATCAGAAAAACTAAATCCGGAACAAAGAAGCATGCGACTAATGAAGGAGATCCAACAAGAGCTACATCTGGAAAAACCACCTCTACAAATAGAATGCTTTGACAACTCCAATATCCAGGGCTCAGACGCCGTAGCAGCCTGTGTTGTATTCAAGAAAGCAAAGCCATCGAAACAAGATTATCGAAAGTACATTATCAAAACCGTAGAAGGAGCCGATGACTACGCATCCATGAGAGAGGTCGTGAAACGGCGTTATCAGCGCGCTATAGAGGAAGATAGCCCCCTACCCGACCTCATCATTACAGACGGAGGAAAAGGGCAAATGGAGGCCGTAAGACAAGTTATGGAGGAATTACATTTAAACATCCCTATTGCAGGCCTTGCCAAAGACCGGAAACACCGTACTTCAGAGCTCTTATTCGGTTTCCCGCCTCAAACAATCGGATTAAAACAACACTCTCCACTTTTCAAATTACTGGAGCAGATACAAGATGAGGTACACCGTTTTGCTATTACTTTTCATCGTGATAAACGCAGTAAACGCCAGGTGGCTTCTGCCCTCGATACGATCAAGGGTATCGGAGACAAAACAAAAACCGCATTACTAAAAGAATTTAAGAGCGTAAAACGTATCAAAGAAGCCTCTTTAGAGGATATTAGCGCCATTATAGGCGAAAACAAAGCAAAAGTAATAAAAGAAAATCTGCAATAACAGAGACATTAAATACATTCACAGGTCATATGTCTCATTATAAATAAACGCAAAGCACATGTGATTTTACGAAAAAACTCCGTGAAACATGATTTTTCTATAGCGATTTTTGTAAATTTGCCTTTCCAATAAAACAAAAAAAGAGAAATGAGAGTAGTTATACAGCGCGTCAGCCATGCCTCAGTTACCATCAACGGAAATTGCAAATCGGCCATCAAAAGAGGAATGCTTATTCTGGTAGGCATCGAAGAAGCTGATGGAACAGAAGACATCGACTGGTTGTGTAAGAAAATAATAAATCTCCGCATCTTTGATGATGAAAATGGAGTCATGAATAAATCTGTCATAGATACAAACGGCGAAATACTGGTAATAAGCCAGTTTACTCTACATGCATCTACAAAGAAAGGTAACCGTCCGTCGTATATAAAAGCAGCCAAACCAGATATTTCAATCCCACTGTATGAACAATTCTGCACAGAACTTAGTTCTCTACTTGGAAAGGAAGTAGCCACAGGTGAATTCGGAGCAGATATGAAAGTAGAATTATTGAATGATGGTCCGGTAACTATTTGTATAGATACAAAAAACAAAGAATAATGACACTGGAAGAAGCACAAAAGCAGGTTGACCTGTGGATCAAGAAGTATGGAGTACGTTACTTTAGCGAACTCACAAATATGGCCGTACTCACCGAAGAAGTAGGCGAACTGGCACGTGTAATGGCCCGTAAATATGGTGATCAATCCTTCAAAGAAGGAGAAAAAGACAATCTGGAAGACGAAATGGCAGATGTACTTTGGGTACTCCTCTGCCTGGCTAACCAGACAGGCGTAAACCTCACTGAGGCCTTTACACGCAATCTGGAAAAGAAAACCAAAAGAGATAAGAAAAGACATATAAACAACCCCAAACTGAGTGACCATGGAACAGAATGACAGCCATCTGACTAAGTATGAAGCCGCATTGGCAAAGTACAATACAAACCTGAGCGACGCTGATGTACAAGCCCGGGTAGCTTCAATTATCGAAAACAAAGTAGCGGAAAACAACACAGAAGAGGTAAAAAAACTCCTTTTCAACTGTATTGATCTCACTACCCTCAACAGTACGGATAGTGACGAAAGCGTTATGAAATTTACTGAAAAGGTAAACAAGTTTGACGATGAATTTCCCGATTTAAAGAATGTAGCAGCAATTTGTGTATATCCCAACTTTGCAGAGGTAGTAAAAAACACATTAGATGTTGACGGCATTAATATTGCTTGTGTATCAGCAGGATTCCCGTCGTCACAAACGTTTATTGAGGTAAAAATAGCAGAGACAGCCATGGCACTGATGGAAGGTGCAGACGAAATAGACATTGTTATTTCTATCGGTAAATTCCTGAGTGGAGATTATGAAACAATGTGTGAAGAAATACAAGAGTTAAAAGACACTTGTAAAGAACGCCACCTGAAAGTAATTCTTGAAACCGGAGCACTGAAAACTGCTTCGAACATTAAAAAAGCCTCCATCCTATCAATGTACTCCGGAGCAGATTTTATCAAAACATCCACAGGAAAACAGCAACCGGCAGCCACTCCGGAAGCAGCTTACGTGATGTGCGAAGCCATTAAAGAGTATTACGAAAAGACCGGAAACAAAATTGGATTTAAACCTGCCGGAGGCATTAATACGGTAAATGATGCATTGATTTACTACACAATAGTAAAAGAGATTTTGGGAGAAGAATGGCTTAACAATAAGCTTTTCCGAGTGGGTACCAGCCGATTAGCAAACCTATTACTTTCTGACATTAAAGGCGAAGATATAAAATTCTTCTAATTCAAATAATCCGTGAGGATATGCCAAAGAGGCTTTGTGTTTTTTAAATAAAACATCAGATCCCCCCTTTTGTATATCCTCATTTATTATTCAAATATTTCCATCCGGTTAACCTTAGCACGAATATCATATCTATAATTAAGAAAAACTAAACTTCCTTACTTTAAGATACTCATTTTTTTACTATCTTTGCCGAGTATTAGCCCATAGAGAAAAGGCTAATAAACTGTATTAGAGAACGTTTCATTTATTATCTTTTCCTGGAATTCGGCAAAATTCATGTTATGAAAGGTAATAGGCAAACGGGTCTCACGCACCTTCACGTATATACTCTTGTTATATATCGAATGGAGCGTGAGACTGTTGCTTGTATCGTCATAACGGCTTGCCGAAGCCCCAGGAAAGATACAGAGCAACAGTTCTCACGCTTTTCGGTTAACAAAGAATTAAAAAAAAACAAGGGTATGAAACAAAGCAGTATTTCACTACGGTTCAGCCGGAACGGAAAAGGCAATGCCTTATTAGCCAACAAAGAGCAAAGCCTGCTCATTGGACTTATTTCCAGTATACAAACAGGTCTTTTCGTGGATAGTCTGGAGACCGGCATGAGTAAAGATAAAGTCCGCCAGCTACTGGCAGAAATACCTCAACTCAAGCAAGAATCCTTCATTACAGAAATGCTGACTCTCCTCAAAAATGAAGGAGAACGTACTACATATTCCATCCTTTTACCTTATCTCCTGTCATCAGACAATGAAGAAGAGACAGAAACCATCCTCCGCAAGCGTTTTTTCGGCATAGAATCGTTTATACAGCGCGCTCATCATCTGCACTGGTTTATGAGGTATATACGCGAGAAAAACATCGTATCCATCGAAAAAGAAGATTTCGAACGAGGTATTCTGGCATGGGACATGGGGGAACTAATCACCTTAACACGTATGGCATTCGAAACAGGATATATTGATGAGCAGACTGCATGGGAATATATCAGATTTGCCGGTGAAAAATGTCGACAGATATTTAAAAATTGGGAAGAGATAGGTAAGAGTTACCTCATCGGACAGGCTATGAAAACGAATAAAAAAGAAGAAATAGACAACACAATCATAAGCTTCCTCTCAGCCACACAGAATGCAGAGAGTCCATGGAAAAAGTATTATTTATCTCTGTCAACTACATAATCAAGGTAAGCCTCAAGTGCAGTACATACATCAGAAGGGGGAAGCGAATGAAGCAAGTCAAGCGCTTTACCCTTATATAGCTCCATCATTTCAACAGCATACTCAATTCCTCCATTACACTTGGTAAAATCAACTAAACGCCCGATTTCATCAGGAGTAGCAACTCCTTCTTTGACTTTGACAGCCAGCTCTTGCGCCCAGGCACTATTTGTAGAATTCAGAGCATAAAGGACAGGTAATGTCAATTTACCTTCCAGCATATCATTTCCTGTTGGTTTACCTATCTCTTTACTTTCAAAGTAATCAAAAATATCATCCTTTATTTGGAAGCAGATGCCAATATATTCACCAAATAAACGCGAAAATTCCGCCTCTTCATCGCTTGCATTAACAGAAAGCGCAGCCGATTTAGTACAAGCAGCAAAAAGGGCTGCCGTTTTCTTACGAATAACATCAAAATAGATTTCCTCGGAAAAATGAGGATTACTTACATTGGAAAGTTGTAACAATTCTCCATCGGCAAGATCCTGACCTAAGCAAGATACAACATTAATAATTTCGTGACTCATCGTCTTTCCGGCATGCACAAGGCTTGTAGCCAACAAAAAATCACCAGCCAATACCGCCACTTTATTATTAAAAACGGCATTAACAGAAAGCTGTCCACGACGTTCTGTACTTTCATCAACTACATCATCGTGTACTAAACTGGCTGTATGAAGAAGCTCTAAAGAAACAGCAGCATGAAAAGTAGCAGGGCGTATAGCACCGTATAAACGTGCCACGAGGAGTACCAGGATAGGACGCATCATCTTCCCGTTTCTCCGCCGAATATGAGCAATCACATTATTTAGCAGGAAATTTGAACTGGAAAGAGAACTATCAAATAGTTTTTTGAAATCTTCCAGTTCCGTATTTATCGGAGACTTTATAAGAGACGAGCTATCCATATAATAACACTATTTGAGCACAAAAGTAATAATAAAACGGTTAATACCGTATTTTTTTGTACTTTTACCATGAAAAATTAGATAAATATGGACCAAAACAGTAAACTTTTCTTTTTAGACGCTTACGCACTTATATATCGGGCGTATTATGCCTTTATCAAAAATCCACGGATCAACTCCAAAGGTTTCAATACTTCAGCCATTCTCGGCTTTGTAAATACATTGGAAGATGTACTGAAAAAAGAAAACCCTACACATATCGGAGTTGCTTTCGATCCTTCGGGTCCTACTTTCCGGCACGAAGCCTACGAGCAATATAAAGCACAGCGCGAAGAAACTCCGGAAGCGATCCGCCTTTCCGTACCTATCATAAAAGATATCATTCGTGCTTATCGTATCCCTATCCTTGAAGTAGCGGGCTATGAAGCAGACGACGTTATCGGAACACTGGCAACCAAAGCCGGACAACAGGGGATCACAACCTATATGATGACACCTGACAAGGACTACGGCCAACTGGTAACAGAACACGTATTCATGTACCGTCCCAAGTATGGCGACAAAGAATTTGAGGTTATGGGTATAGAACAAGTCAAAGCGAAGTTCGATATTCAGTCACCTTCACAGGTTATTGATATGTTGGGGCTCATGGGTGATGCTTCAGATAACATTCCCGGATGTCCAGGTGTCGGAGAGAAAACAGCGCAAAAGTTAATTGCTGAATTTGGTAACATCGAAAATCTACTTGAACATACCGACCAATTAAAAGGAGCACTCAAAACAAAAGTAGAAACAAACCGGGAAATGATAACCTTCTCCAAATTCCTGGCAACCATAAAAACAGATGTACCTATCGAACTTGACATGAATGCATTGGTACGGGAACAGCCGGATGAAGAAGCACTTCGAAAAATTTTTGAAGAGCTGGAATTTCGTACACTAATGGAGAGAATCTTCAAAAAAGAGAGTCAGCCTCTCCCCTCTTCTGCAGGTCCGCTTTTTACACAAGAAAGTGGCCCAATTCAAGGCGATTTATTTGCAGAAATTACGCCCAACGGACCGATTGAAGAAAAAAAATCGAATCTAGACACATTAAAAACACTCAATGTTGACTATCAACTAATTGATAATAAGGAGAAAAGGAACGAAATTATTCAAAAGTTACTTACAACTAAAATTCTTGCGTTAGATACAGAAACAACTGGGACTGACCCAATGGAAGCCGAGTTGGTAGGAATGAGCTTCAGCGTTACCGAAAATCAGGGATTTTATATACCAATCCCTGCAGATCGGGAAGAAGCGTTAAAAATCGTAAATGAATTTAAAGAAATATTCGAAAACGAAAAATCGTTAAAAGTCGGGCAAAACATCAAATATGATATGATCGTTCTCCAAAATTACGGAGTTGAAGTAAAAGGTCCTCTTTTCGATACAATGGTAGCACATTATGTTCTTCAACCCGAACTTCGTCACGGAATGGATTATCTGGCGGAAATTTATCTGCATTATCAAACAATCCACATCGAAGAACTTATCGGACCGAAAGGAAAGAATCAGAAGAATATGCGTGATCTTGCCCCCGAAGCTATTTATCAATACGCCTGTGAAGATGCGGATGTTACACTGAAACTAAAGAATATATTAGAGAAAGAATTGAAAGAGAACGGTGCTGAGCAATTATTCTATGAAATAGAAATGCCTCTGGTACCTGTATTGGTAAATATAGAAAGCAATGGAGTACTTCTGGATACAGAAGCGCTCAGACAGTCTTCAAAACATTTCACAACACAAATGGAGGCTATTGAACAAGAGATTTATCAGTTGGCAGGCGAAGAATTCAATATCGCTTCACCCAAACAGGTAGGTGAGGTATTATTTGATAAACTCAAAATTATCGATAAAGCAAAGAAGACCAAGACCGGCCAATATGTTACATCAGAAGAGGTACTCGAAAGCCTGCGTCACAAACATCCTGTAGTAGAAAAAATTCTGGAACATCGTGGACTAAAGAAACTGTTAAGTACCTATATCGACGCTCTTCCTCTGTTAATAAACCCACGTACAGGCCGTGTACACACCTCTTTTAACCAAACGGTAACAGCGACCGGACGCCTTAGCTCCAGCAATCCGAATTTACAAAACATCCCCATCCGGGATGAAAATGGAAAAGAGATACGCAAAGCATTCATTCCTGACGAAGGTTCTCTTTTCTTCTCTGCCGACTATTCACAAATAGAGCTACGAATTATGGCGCACCTGAGCGAAGATAAAAATATGATAGACGCATTCCTAAGCGGTTATGATATTCACGCAGCTACAGCAGCCAAAGTATATAAAACCGATATAAAAGAGGTAAATCCGGATATGCGCCGTAAAGCTAAAACTGCCAATTTTGGTATCATTTATGGTATCTCTGTCTTCGGTCTGGCTGAACGAATGAATGTAGATCGTAAAGAGGCTAAAGAGCTCATAGACGGCTATTTTGAGACCTATCCCCAGGTAAAGGCTTATATGGATAAAAGTATTGAGGTAGCACGCGAAAAAGGCTATGTAGAAACTATTTTTCACAGGAAACGCTTCTTACTGGACATCAATTCACGCAACGCTGTAGTACGCGGATATGCTGAACGCAATGCTATTAATGCTCCGATCCAGGGAAGTGCAGCCGACATCATCAAAGTTGCAATGGCTCGTATCTACGAACGCTTCAAACGTGAAGGATTAAAAGCAAAAATGATATTACAAGTACACGATGAATTGAATTTCAGTGTTCCGGTAGAGGAAAAAGAACAAGTGGAACAAGTTGTCATTGAAGAAATGGAGAAAGCTTACCGGATGCATGTTCCTCTGAAAGCTGATTGTGGCTGGGGAAAAAACTGGTTAGAAGCTCATTAAAAAGACAATTATTACCTGCTGAAACATTTATAACATTAATTAACTTATCAAACAGAAAGCTGCTAAATACTTCATTAAACACGCGAACTGTTTAAACATATATCCGGCAAATAATCTGCCGGATATTTTTTTATCATTAACACCTGCAAAAAGAAAGTTATACAAGAGAACACGCACTATCATTATGACAATAAATTAATTCATTTTAAGTATTAATATCCATTTAATATGTAACTTTGCAGCAAATAAAGAGATTTAATATAACATAATGATAATATAACCCTAAAAACAGTATAGTCATGAAAGTAAATGTTTCCATAAGAACAATCGCATTATCAGCAGCTCTTTTTGTAGGTAGCCTGACCGTCTCAGCTCATAATAACGACAGAAATCTCATCTACAACTCAGAAGAAAAAGACGGAGTAATGGTAGAACAAACCGTTTATAAAAAGGAAGGTACTGCACTCGCTAACTATATGAAATACAACTATAAGTATAACGATCAGAAACGTATGACAGAAAGCGAAGCGCTCAAATGGAATGCCAGCAGCCAAAAATGGGAAAATAGCTTGCGCATTACTTATACTTATGAAGGCAAAACCGTAACTACCAATTATTACAAATGGAACAGCAAGAAGAATAGCTATATTCTTGTTCCGGAAATGACAGTTACAATGGACGATACAAATATCTGATACAAATATTCTCTCTAATTTTACACTTTACATTAATACAACAAAAGGCTGGAATTTATATTCCGGCCTTTTCTGTGCCACGTGGAACAAATCGATAAGTGCTAAGACATTACAAGAAATTTAGTATCTTTGTTTTCTCTTTATTAAGTAAGATTTTCCCAGATGGACGAACAGTTAAAAGAATACATAGAAACGGTTATTATTCCACAGTATGAATCGTTTGATAAAGCACATAATTTAATGCATGTAAATGCCGTAATAGCGGAGAGTCTGGAACTTGCCAAAGATTACCCTGTACGTGCAGATATGGTATATGTCATTGCCGCCTATCATGACACAGGACTGCACAAAGACAGGGCAACTCATCACCTTATTTCAGGAACTATTCTTGAAAATGACACGAGACTCCGTCAATGGTTTTCTGCCGAAGAAATACAAACAATGAAAGAGGCCGTAGAAGATCATAGAGCTTCTTCAAATCACGAGCCACGCAGCATTTATGGAAAAATTGTAGCCGAAGCAGACAGGATCATAGACCCAGAAATTACATTGAGAAGAACTGTACAATATGGATTAAAACAAAATCCATCAGGAAACAAGGAATGGCATTATGAACGCTTTCTTAATCATCTCCTGAATAAATATGCCGAAGGAGGATATTTAAAACTATGGTTTGAAAACTCAAAGAACGGAGAAAGGCTAAAAGAGTTAAGAGCTCTAATAAATAACCGAAAACAGCTAAAAGAGACTTTTGACAGAATGTTTATGGAAGAAAAATAATCACAAGAGTTATATAAAAAACAAATCTACACCACCATTTCACAACATTCGGTTCGCCTTTTTGTTATAAGTACCAAATGGGCGCTCACAAACAGAACTCATCAATAAAAAAATAGCCGGAGACTTTTTCACAAAAGCTCCGGCTCAACCAGTTACATAGAATTGATCATCTAAAAACCAAAAAACATTCAATTCCTACCTAACATCACAAAGATAACATTAAAAAGGATAATATGAAATACCATTTTTGCGAAAAATGAGTATTTTACCGCAAATCACATATAAAATGTCTAAATAAGTGCTTATACAACAAAAAAAATCAGATAAGACAGAAACGTTCCTGTAATTCTTTCAAAAATCCACGCGAAATACACAGGTCTTTTCGCTCATTAAAAGGGGGATAAAGCTGACATTGCTTGCCATTAATAACAGCCAAATAGCCGACATTAATAATAACCGACTGGCTGATCTGTACAAATGATACTGAATAACTTATAATATCCTCTGCTTTTGTATTCTTTTTAAGACTTAGTTTTGTCTGATTAAAAAGAGTCACCTGCCACTGCCGTTTATCCTTAGAATATTCAAAAAAACCAATTTCCTCAATACGAAGTAGTTTGAAACCAGTTACACTACTGATCATAAACGTATCCCGCTGTGGCAATAACGCAGCGATAGATGCCGAAAATGAAGGAGTAACCTGATGAGTGGCCATTGCCTTCCGGTAGCGTTCTATAATCCCATCTAATTCTTCTGTACCGAAAGGTTTCAATAAGTAATCAAACGCCGACTCCCGCAAAGCCTGAAGTAGATATTTATCATATGCCGTATAGAAAATAACTTTCATATCCCATACAATCTCATCACGCATGTCACTCAGTAGTCTGATACCCAGCACATCCGGCAACTCTATATCCAAAAACAGTAAATCCGGACGTTGTTCCATTATTATTTTCTTCCCTTTAACTCCATTGACAGCCGTACCCCTGATTGACATATCAGGATAAGCCGTAAGCCTCTTTTTCAAATCTTCTGTCGCCGTATAGTCATCATCTATAATTACGACTTTATAAATTTCGTTCATTGTCATCATAAATCATAAGAATATTTGCATGGGATATACACAGAAACACAAGTCCCTGTTTGTTGTCCATCGGCAAGATTTTTTATTTCAAAACAGATCTTCTCTCCCTTATTTTTCTGATTGAGTAACTGGATAGTCTGATAAAGAACTTTCAAACCTGTACCCGTTCCTCTGGAGGGAGATATCATATGGGGAAGATATCCCCTACCATTATCTACAATTATTATCCGAACACCATTGCCTTCAGGAATTACAGAAATAGTAAGCCGCTTCTCTCCTTCGATTCCGGCAAGTCCATGTTTCATAGCATTCTCTACCGGAATCTGTATAATCATAGAAGGAATAATAACCTGTTCTGTATTCAATTTGTCATCGACTGACAATGTCAATATAAAATCATTTCCCAAGCAGATCCGTTCCAAGTTAATATAAGTCTGCACAAAATCCAGTTCTCCCCGAAGCGGAATACTTAACTTTTCGGTTAACTCCAGGCTTTTTCTTAAAAGTTTTACTAAGCCTACCAACCCCTCCCGTTCTTCTTCAGAACCTTTGAAATGACTAATCTCTCTATTCAGTACATTAAAAGTAAAATGAGGCGAAATATGATTACGTATGTTTTCCATGCGAAGACGACTTATCTGGTTCAAATGCCGTTCCTGCAAGAAAGCACGCTTTTTCTTCATCAACCAGTAAAAAACACTCAATGCAGCTATTAAAACGATACAACCAATAGCCCAGATAAACGATGTCAAACGCAACACCTGCATTTCACTCTTTTGCCTCTCTATCACCAATTCACGCCGCATCACAATCGTATCCTGACGATAACGCATGTCAAGTTCCGCTACACGCGTACGAACCCGCTCGTTCCGAATAGAATCATTCAGTGCGACATCCTGCTTCAGATACTCATAAGCACGTCTGTAATCACCTGTACGTTCGTAATAATGCTCCAGATATTGATTCCGGATATTTATCATATTCGCATCAATGTGCACGCCAGACGTTGCATTGGCAATCAACCTGCCAGCCCGTGAAATATCACCTTGCTTTAAAGCAAGCTCTATCAACTGGGTTTCTATGTAATAAAGTGCTGAACGGTTATTTATCTCCGTGAAATAGCGATAGCTGTCATTCAGATAGATTTGAGCCGAGTCCAGTTTACCATTCAACATATAAAGTTCTCCCAGATTTCCTTTACTAAGATTCCGCTCAAAAATCATTTGAGGATAATCATCCAATACATGTAATCCTCTACTGATATAGTATTCGGCTTGTAAGTAATCCTTTTTGTAATAAAAATGATTCCCTCTGTTATTGAGATATCCCCATTTCTCATATGGATTCATTTCCTGATAATAACTTCCTGCCAGTTCATAGTAATAATTGGAAAGTTCAAAATCACGTAACTCCATGTAAGTCTGCCCTAATCCCCAGTAAACAGTCCATTTCTTTGTATCAGGTAACTGGAGTGAATCACAAATAAACAATCCCCTACGATAATAGAAGGCTCCATCGGCATAATTACCCAAATGATTACTGGCATCTGCCAAATTAAAACAAAGTTCGGGAAGATTAAAAACATTATTTCCCAACCGCTGCTCTTCATATGCCTTTCGATAATATGCCAGAGATGAATCAGGCTCTGCTTTCTGTATCCAGTAATTACCGGTCATATTATAAACATTCGTCTTAATATCATGTACGGAAGGAGAATCGGGCGCTTCCCTGCAAAAGCGGGAAATTATCTGATTATAATATAGCACAGAGTCAAAGTCAGAAGAGGCAAAGCAAGCTTTTACGTAATGATTCATTAATCTATAGAAAGTAAGACTATCAGTGGCTTTTGCCATTCCGTTACGCAACAGATTACGGGCATACGTATTATTAGCAAATAAAGAATCTCTTGCCTGTTTTTCCAGCGAATCAGTCTGAGTATTCTTTTTTATTGCTTCTCCTGTTTGTGTGTGTTCTCCGCAACCATTGATACACAAGAATAAACAAATTATTGCAAACCCTTTGATGGTTTTATTCCCCATAAACTTCTTTGTTAATAGAATGTCGCAACAAAGATAGAAAAATGTGCATAATATTTCTTACCTTTGTAGCCAATTAATTAGAAAAGGAATCTAATGAGTCCACTAAATTTCACCCACATTCTGACACAGGCAGTCGATGAGCTTTCGGAAAGCGAATCATACAAAGGACTGTTCCATCAACACAAGGACGGCGAGCCCTTGCCTTCGGCACGGGTATTGTGTGACGTCATCGAGCTGGCACGCTCTATTCTTTTCCCCGGATATTTTGGAAATTCTACTATCAACAGTCGTACAATCAACTATCACATAGGGGTTAACATTGAAAGATTATTTGATCTGCTGACTGAGCAGATTTTAGCCGGACTCTGTTTCGGAAGTAATGAAGGATGTGATACCTGCAATGATTCTTTACGAGAAGAAGCTGCCCGCCTGGCTGCTAAATTTATCAGCAAATTACCACACATGCGTCGTGTATTGGCAACAGATGTAGAAGCAGCCTACAATGGTGATCCTGCAGCTCAGAGTTTTGGCGAAGTAATTTGTTGCTATCCAGCTATCAGAGCTATCAGCAACTATCGTATCGCTCACGAACTATTAGAACTGGGAGTACCACTGATCCCCCGTATTATAACAGAAATGGCCCATAGCGAAACAGGTATAGACATTCATCCCGGAGCACAGATAGGTAGTTATTTCACCATTGACCATGGAACGGGTGTGGTAATCGGAGCAACCAGTATCATTGGCAATAACGTAAAACTCTATCAGGGTGTCACACTAGGAGCCAAAAGTTTCCCTCTGGATACTGATGGTAAGCCGATTAAAGGTATTCCCCGCCATCCGATACTGGAGGATAACGTTATAATCTACTCAAATGCAACTATATTAGGACGTATTACCATTGGACGCGATGCCACAGTAGGGGGTAATATCTGGGTAACAGAAGATGTTCCCGCAGGAGCGAGAATCGTACAGACGAAAGCAAAGAAATAATGGCCCAATGTGCGAACATGCCAATGTGCCAATTGAGAGAATCAGATATTAACAATTTGAAAAAATAACAACTTTAACGCGCCAGCCAATTGGCATATCACCACATTGGCATATTGGCACATTATTCATTATGAGCGAACAATTTGAAATGATTGCCAAAACCTTCCAAGGACTGGAAGAAGTACTGGCCGAAGAACTGACAGTGCTGGGAGCAAACGACGTACAAATAGGCCGGCGAATGGTTTCATTCTCCGGAGACAAGGAAATGATGTATAAAGCAAACTTCTGCCTGCGTACTGCCATCCGCATTCTGAAACCAATCAAACATTTCAAGGCCAAAGATGCCGACGAGGTTTATGATCAGATCAAAGCCATTGCCTGGGAGGAAATACTCGATGTAAACAAAACATTCGCTGTAGATGCCGTCGTATTTAGTGATGAATTCCGTCATTCTAAGTTCGTTTCTTACAAAGTTAAAGATGCCATTGTCGACTATTTCCGTGAGTTGAATGGTAAACGTCCGTCCGTTCGCATTAATAGACCGGATGTATTACTGAACATTCATATTGCGCAAACCACCTGTACCCTTTCACTAGATTCCTCCGGTGAATCACTTCACCGCCGCGGCTATCGTCAGGAAGCTGTAGAAGCACCACTCAATGAAGTTCTTGCTGCCGGAATGATTCTGATGACGGGATGGAGAGGAGAATGTGACCTTATTGACCCGATGTGCGGTTCAGGTACCATCCCTGTAGAAGCTGCATTGATTGCCCGTAACATTGCTCCGGGAGTATTCCGTAAGGAGTTCGCATTTGAAAAATGGGTGGATTTTGATCAGGATATGTTTGATAATCTATATAATGACGATAGCCAGGAACGTGAATTCACACACAAAATATATGGCTATGATAATAACCCTAAGGCAAACGAAATAGCCACACACAATGTGAAGGCAGCAGGGGTTTCTAAAGATATCATTCTGAAGTTACAACCCTTCCAGCAATTTGAGCAACCGGCAGAAAAATCTATCATCATCACCAACCCTCCTTACGGTGAACGTATTTCTACCAATGATCTTTTAGGATTATACAGCATGATTGGCGAACGTCTGAAGCACGCTTTCGTTGGAAATGATGCCTGGGTACTCTCCTATCGTGAGGAATGCTTCGACCAGATCGGCCTGAAACCCAGTCAAAAAACGCCATTATTCAACGGAGCATTGGAATGTGAGTTCCGCAAATATCAGATATTCGACGGAAAGTACAAAGAGTTCAAAGGCCAGGAAGGCGAAGAAGAAAATAAAGAAGGTGCTCCCAAAGAAAAAAGAGAATTTAAACCTCGCCGTGAAGAGGGCGGACGTAGCTTTTCAAGTGACAGAGACAGAAAACCGAGAGAAGGACGAAACTTCAACGGAGACAGAAAGCCAAAGGAGTTTAAGAAGAACTGGGAACCGAGAGGTGATAAGAAGGAATAATGGATGAACTTGTTATCATAGAAACTAAGATATACGAAATCAGAAGTCAGAAAGTAATGCTGGATTTTGACTTGGCAGAAATGTATCAAGTAGAAACTAAAAATCTGAACAAGGCTGTAAAGCGTAATATAGAACGATTTCCAGAAGATTTCATGTTCCAACTGACTTCGGAGGAAATGTCCAACTTGAGGTTCCAAATTGGAACCTCAAGTTGGGGAGGTACCCGTTATCTCCCTTTTGCATTCACCGAGCAAGGTGTAGCTATGCTATCCGGTATTCTCAGAAGTCCACAAGCAATTGAGGTCAACATCAACATCATGCGTGCCTTCGTTCATATGCGCCAGTATCTGCTCTCCCATGTTTCCGGACAAGAGCTAGAGAAATTGAAGCAGCGCATAGAATATCTTGAAGAAGATACATCTTCTGACCGGAAAAGTTACGAAAGCCAATTTGAAGAGTTGTTCACCGCTTTTGCCAAAGTCAGTGCTATTATCCAATCAAAAACAAGTCCCTTAAGTCGGGTCAAGATACAAGGATTCAAGAATAAAGATAAAAAACAAGAAGATAATGAATAAAAGAGGCTATCTATTATTAATGGGGTTGCTTCAAGCTCTATTTATCACGAACGTTATGGCACAAGAATTAAAAACTCCTACGCTGGAAGATCTAATTCCGGGTGGTGAAACATATCGTTATGCAGAAAACCTTTATGGGCTACAATGGTGGGGTGATGAATGTATAAAACCAGACATAGATACCCTGTTTGTTATTAATCCAAAGACGGGAAAAGCAAAGATTATCACTACACGGGAGATTGTAAACAAAGTATTGGAAGAAAACCAGTCCGGAAAAATACAACACTTCCACACTGTCAGCTTTCCCTGGTCTGACAAAGAGCAAATGCTGATTAAGCTACCTGGTAAATATATTGTTTACGACTTCAAAAACAATCAAATAGTTTCCACAACAGCTCTGAAAAAAGAGGCTGCCAATCAGGATTACTGCACTACCACCGGAAATGTCGCTTATACAGTAGGCAACAATCTGTATATAAACGAAAATGCAATAACCGATGAATCCGAAGGTGTTGTCTGCGGGCAGTCTGTACATCGTAATGAGTTTGGCATCAGCAAAGGCACTTTCTGGAGTCCGAAAGGCAACTTGCTGGCATTTTATCGCATGGATGAAAGCATGGTTACAAAGTATCCACTGGTAGATATCACTCAACGTATAGCAGAAGTGAACAACATTCGTTATCCGATGGCAGGTATGACCAGCCATTTGGTAACAATAGGTATTCATAATCCTTCCAACGGAAAAACACTTTACCTGAAAGCCGGAGACCCGACTGACCGCTATTTTACCAATATCAGCTGGGCACCGGATGAGAAAAGTCTCTACCTTATAGAATTGAACCGGGATCAAAATCAGGCTAAACTCTGCCAGTACAACGCAGAAACAGGTGAGCTGATGGCAACACTTTTCGAAGAAACACATCCCAAATATGTAGAGCCTCAACAACCCATTGTTTTTCTCCCCTGGGATGCTACAAAATTCATTTATCAAAGCCAACGTGACGGTTTCAACCACCTGTATCTGTATGACACCACAGGCAAACAAATCAAGCAACTGACAGAAGGTAAATGGTTGGTCAGTGATATACTGGGATTCAACGAAAAAAAGAAAGAAGTTCTTTTTAGTGCCAACGACGCTACAGGACGAAATAACTTTTCTGTGAATATAAAAACAGGAAAAAGGAGTTTACCTTTCAGTATGCATACTACCACTGAAGGTGTACACAATGCTATTGCAAGTAAGTCGGGACGCTATGTGATTGACAATTATTCAACCCCTACCCTACCCAGAAAGATTGATATCATTGATACTCAGACAGGCAAAAGCGTTAACCTGCTTACTGCTTCCAATCCATTCCTTGGCTTCAAAATGCCGATTATCGAAACCGGTACAATCAAAGCCGCAGACGGTGTAACCGATATCTATTACCGCCTTATCAAACCTGCTGATATGGATCCGAATAAAAAGTATCCTGCCATTGTATATGTATACGGAGGTCCGCATGCACAGATGGTAACCGGAGGCTGGCAGAATGGCGCCCGCGGCTGGGATATCTATATGGCAAACAAAGGGTACATCATGTTTACTATTGACAATCGCGGCAGTTCCAATCGCGGATTAGAGTTTGAGAATGTAACTTTCCGTCATTTAGGTATTGAAGAAGGAAAAGATCAGGTAAAAGGAGTCGAATATTTGCAAAGCCTTCCTTATGTAGACGGCAATCGTATCGGTGTGCATGGTTGGAGTTTTGGAGGTCATATGACTACCGCTTTGTTGCTTCGCTATCCGGAAATCTTCAAAGTAGGTGTGGCAGGTGGCCCGGTGATAGACTGGGCATATTATGAGATAATGTACGGAGAGCGTTATATGGACACTCCACAAAGTAACCCGGAAGGATATGAACAATGCAATCTGAAAAATCTCGCCGGCAATCTGAAGGGACATTTACTCATTATCCATGACGATCATGATGATACTTGCGTGCCTCAGCATACATTATCTTTTATGAAGGCATGCATAGATGCCCGTACGTATCCGGATCTTTTCATTTATCCCGGACATAAGCACAATGTAATGGGACGTGACCGCATACATCTGCACGAAAAGATAACCCGTTATTTTGAAGATAACCTGTAACAAAGGGCAATATGCCGATTGAAAAAGAAACGAGAGAAAAATAATAATAATAACAAGCGCTACATATCCGATGCCAACATTGGCATATTGGCATATTGGCCCATTAACCAATTATTGATATGAAACTGTTACTCTTAGGTTCGGGCGGCCGTGAACACGCTCTGGCGTGGAAAATAGCTCAAAGTCCCAAAGTAGAAAAGCTATACATCGCCCCCGGTAATGCCGGCACCTCTTCTGTAGGCGAAAACGTGAACATTAAAGCTACCGATTTTAATGCATTAAAAGCATTCGTTCTTAAGGAAAATATCAGTATGATTGTAGTTGGTCCCGAAGACCCGCTGGTTGAAGGTATTTACGACTACTTTCAGGGAAATCCTGAGACGCAGCATATTGCTGTCATCGGTCCTACCCGCGAAGGAGCACGCCTGGAAGGTAGTAAAGAGTTTGCCAAAGAGTTTATGCAACGTCATAATATTCCTACTGCACGCTATAAAAGTATCACAGCCGACACACTGGAAGAAGGTTTTGCTTTCCTCGAAACACTGGAAGCTCCCTATGTTCTGAAAGCTGACGGACTTTGTGCCGGAAAAGGCGTTCTGATCCTCCCTACTTTAGATGAAGCTAAAAAGGAGCTGAAAGAGATGCTTAGCGGCATGTTTGGCGATGCTTCGGCAACGGTAGTCATTGAAGAATTCCTCAGTGGTATTGAATGTAGTGTATTTGTGCTGACAGATAGCGAACATTACAAAATACTCCCTGTAGCCAAAGACTACAAACGTATCGGCGAAGGTGACAAGGGACTTAATACCGGTGGTATGGGAAGCGTTACGCCTGTTCCATTCGCCAATGATGAATTCATGGAAAAAGTACGTACGCGTATTATCGAACCTACTGTAAATGGTTTGAAAGAAGAAGGCATTCTTTACAAAGGCTTCATCTTCCTGGGGTTGATAAAAGTAAAAGGAGAACCAATGGTTATTGAATATAATGTTCGTATGGGCGATCCTGAGACAGAAAGCGTTATGCTACGTGTCAAGAGTGACCTCGTAGATCTCTTTGAAGGTGTAGCAGAGAAGAACCTCGACACAAAAACACTGGAAATAGACCCACGTACGGCTGCTTGTGTAATGTTGGTAAGTGGCGGTTATCCGGAAGCTTACGAAAAAGGATTTCCTATCACCGGCTTCGATCAGGCTGTTGCCACAGACAGTATCCTATTCCATGCAGGTACTACCCTGAAAGACGGACAAGTAGTAACCAGCGGCGGACGTGTCATTGCTATTAGTTCGTATGGAAGTACTAAAGAAGAAGCACTGGCAAAAAGCTATAAAGTGGCTGAAATGGTACAGTTCGAAAAGAAGAATCTTCGAAGAGATATTGGTTTTGATCTGTAGTGAGGAAAGGTTATAACCCTATAACATCATAACTTTATAACCCTATAATGAGAAATAATAGACTACAAGGTCGGGTGACAGCAGGACGGTTTACATTGCCTGTTGTCATTCTTATCTGCACCATCTGCTGGATAAGTACTTCCTTTCTTTTGCCCGACATGAGTTCAGCAAAAGAGACGGGATACGCTTTGTGGCAATCTATTTGTACTTCCTGCCTGCCTTCCTGGGCAAACAGAATTATCAGCTTCATGCTATACGCCTCTATCGGTTATTTCTTGATTGAGCTAAACAACACATTCACTATTATCCGCATGCGCGCCTCGGTGCAGACCTCGCTTTACTTTCTTTTAGTTACCATCTGTCCAGGTATGCATTTGCTGTATGCAGGCGATATAGCTGCCGTAGCTTTTCTTATCTCATTGTTTTTCCTATTCAAGAGCTACCAGCAGCCTTACCCGGTGAGTTATATATTCCATTCCTTCGCCTTCATCGGTGCAGGAAGTTTATTATTTCCACAATTACTCTACTTCATCCCCCTTTGGCTGATAGGAGCTTATTCGTTTCAGTCACTCACAATACGCAGCTTCTGCGGAGCTATTATCGGAATAAGTCTTCCCTACTGGTTCTTATTGGGGCATGCCTTCTTTTACGGACAGATGGAATTATTCTACCAACCATTTATCGAATTGGTTCATTTCCAACCGATAGAATTGGGTAAGAATCTACAGCTTTGGGAACTTGTTACATTGATTTATCTGTTTATCCTCTTCATTGTCAGTGCTGCCCATTGTATTATTAGCGGATATGAAGATAAAATACGAACGCGTTCCTATCTGCATTTCCTGATATTCCTGAACTTCTGTATCTTCCTGTTCATTTTCCTGCAACCCATACACTGTATGGATCTGTTGTCACTCCTTCTGACCGGTGTCAGCATTCTCGTAGGACATCTTTTTGTATTGACCAGCAGCAAGACTTCTAACGTATTCTTTATCGGTTCCACCATCGGATTAATCCTCTTATTCTGCTTCAACGTATGGACGCTTTTATAAACTCAGTGATACAGCTACTTATCGACTGGGGTATTCCTGGTTTGTTTCTTTCTGCCTTACTGGCAGGAAGCATTGTCCCGTTCAGTTCCGAACTGGTGTTGGTAGCATTAGTAGAAGTAGGGTTAAACCCGGTCGCCTGTGTACTCGCTGCTGCATTGGGAAATACTTTGGGTGGTATGACCTGCTATTATATGGGACATCTCGGCAAGGTAGACTGGATAGAGAAATACTTTAAAGTAAAAAAGGAGAAAGTAGACCGTATGGAGGCATTTCTGCAAGGCAAAGGGGCACTTATGGCATTTTTTGCTTTCCTTCCGTTTGTAGGGGAGGTGATTGCCATTGCACTGGGGTTCATGCGCAGCAATGTATGGCTTACGACGATTTCTATGTTTGCCGGTAAACTGATACGCTATATTCTCATGTTGCTTGCATTGAAAGGCATTATCAATTTCGTTTTATAATCATGAAACGGGTTATCGAACAAACAGCCGACGGGAGTGCTACTCTTTTCGTTCCGGAATTGAACGAGCACTATCATTCCGTGAAAGGTGCACGTACAGAATCCCAACATATCTTTATTGATATGGGCCTGAGTGCCTCTGAAGTGACCGAACCGCATATCCTCGAAATAGGTTTCGGAACAGGTTTGAATGCTCTGCTGACACTCGAAACTGCAGAAGCGACTCAAAGAAAAGTACATTACACCGGAATTGAGCTCTATCCCCTCTCCTGGGAAATGATAGAGCCACTGGGCTATAGTGACAATCCGTTATTCAAAACGCTACATATTATTCCCTGGGAAGAGGATGCAATAATAACCCCCTATTTTACGTTAAGAAAAGTACAAGCTGACTTTACAACGTTTACTACGGATTGCTCGTTTGACATTATTTACTTCGATGCTTTTGCTCCCGAAAAGCAACCGGAGATGTGGTCACAAGAACTATTCGACCGGCTACACGTTAGATTAAGCGAGAAAGGCATACTCACCACCTACTGTGCCAAAGGAGTAGTACGCCGGATGCTCCAGACAGCAGGATTTACAGTAGAACGTCTCCCCGGCCCTCCGGGAGGAAAACGGGAAATACTGAGAGCAAGAAAATAAAACTGCCGGAGGGAAAATATACTAAACCCAAAGAACATATGAAACATATACCTCTTCTTCTGATAATCGTTCTTCTGGCTTCCTGCAACATGGGTAAGTCCGGGAAGAATCAAGATAATGGGAAACCCGTCATCACCGTCACCATAGAGCCTCAACGCTATTTTACCGAGGCTATTGCCGGAGATAAATTCGATATTATCAGTATCGTACCCAAAGGCAGTAGTCCTGAAACCTACGATCCTACCCCCCAGCAACTCGTTTCGCTGGGAGACAGTAAAGCATATCTACGTATCGGTTATATCGGTTTTGAACAAGTATGGATGGACCGCCTGATAAACAATACTCCGCATATACAGATCTTCGATACTTCCAAAGATATTGATCTTATCCTCGGAGAGGCACACGACCATGGCGATCACCAGCATGCCGGTGGAGTAGAACCGCACATCTGGAACTCAACCAATAATGCACTGATCATTGCCCGTAACACCTACAAGGCTCTCTGCCAGCTTGACAAAGAGAATGAGACTTATTATCTGAACCGCTATGACAGCCTTTGCCAACGCATTATGCACACCGATAGCATCATCAGGAAAACCCTGCAACAGCCTGGTACAGCCCAAAGTTTTATGATTTACCATCCGGCTCTCTCCTATTTTGCCCGTGACTACGGTTTGCAACAGATTAGCATTGAAGAAGGCGGAAAAGAACCTTCACCTGCTCATTTGAAGGATCTGGTAGACCTTTGTCGCCAGGAAGATGTCCGTATCATTTTCATACAACCGGAATTTGACCGCCGCAATGCAGAAATTATTGCCAGGGAAACCGGTACTGACATCGTCCCTATCAACCCGCTGAGTTATGACTGGGAAACCGAAATGCAGGCTGTTGCTCAGGCACTAACGGATCATAACAAGAAATAAGATTCTCCCAATATGGCACAACCGATTATAGAAGTTCGTGGACTCTCCGCCGGATATGATGGTCGTACAGTATTGCACGACGTTAATCTCACTGTATATGAACGTGACTTCTTAGGAATTATCGGACCGAATGGAGGTGGAAAGACAACCCTTATCAGATGTATTCTGGGATTGCTGAAACCTACAGCCGGAAAAATCACTTATTATGGAGCAGATCACTCACAACTCCCGGCACTCAACTCCCAGTTTTTTATGGGTTATTTGCCTCAATACAACACAATAGACCGCAAATTTCCCATCTCTGTAGAAGAAGTAATACTCTCCGGACTGAGTTCTAAAAAATCGCTTATCAGCAAGTTTACAACCCGGCAGCACGAAAAAGTTCATGCTGTCATCGCCCGTATGGGACTGGAAGGTCTGGAGAAACGTGCCATCGGACAACTCAGTGGCGGACAATTGCAACGTGCCCTGTTAGGACGTGCCATTGTCAGCGATCCATCCGTTCTCATTCTCGACGAACCAAGTACTTATATCGACAAACGTTTTGAAGCCCGTCTTTATGAGCTTCTGGCAGAGATAAACAAGGAATGCGCCATTATCCTTGTCAGCCATGACATTGGTACGGTATTACAGCAGGTAAAGTCTATCGCCTGCGTCAACGAAACGCTGGATTATCATCCAGACACAGGTGTCACAACAGAGTGGCTGGAACGTAATTTCAATTGCCCTATCGAATTATTGGGTCACGGAACGTTGCCTCATCGCATATTGGGGGAACATCACCATCATCATGATTAATACCGAAAAGATGTAGTGTAATATTACCATCCCCATTCTACTCGAAAAACAAAAGCGCACCGTCACAACACACTGATTATCAGTACACGCATAAGTATCTTTCTTCCCCGGAGCCGAGCAACCTCCTCCCCGGAGCCGAAGACCCTCTTCCCCGGTGCCGGACAGTTCCCTCCCCGGAGCCGAAGAAAGCGTTCAGCTCCGGAGAGACTTCCATGTAAAATAATATCACTCTATTCTATAGAAGTTCAGTCAAGCCGGTATAAAGTTCCGCATAAAAGCCATGTAAAGGGTATGCAGATGACTCAAACGTACTTGTGCATACTATTTTCATTTTCATATCTTTCCTTCCGAAATATAATAAATCTTATCAGTTTGCCGGATTGTACACGTAAATCATTATCTTTGCGCCCACTTAACATGTTAATGAATAAACATCTATCGTCTTAATGAAACAGTACAAAACCGTAAACAACCTAATCGGTTGGCTTACTTTCATTATTGCTGCCACGGTCTATTGCATGACAATAGAGCCGACAGCCAGTTTCTGGGATTGTCCCGAGTTCATTACTACCGGCTATAAACTGGAAGTCGGCCACCCGCCCGGCGCCCCTTTCTTCATGCTGACAGCCAATCTGTTCTCACAGTTTGCTTCAGATGCTACCACTGTAGCCAAAATGGTAAATTACATGAGTGCCCTGATGAGTGGGGCCTGTATCCTGTTCCTTTTCTGGAGCATCACCCATCTGGTACGTAAACTGATTATCAAAGACGAAAACAATATTACCACCGGTCAGTTAGTTACCATCATGGGTAGTGGCCTTGTTGGTGCATTGGTATATACATTCAGTGACACTTTCTGGTTCAGTGCCGTAGAAGGGGAGGTTTATGCCTACTCTTCCCTCTTCACAGCCGTTGTATTCTGGCTCATTCTGAAGTGGGAAGATGTAGCCGATGAACCGCATAGTGACCGTTGGATTATTCTTATTGCTTATCTGACCGGATTAAGTATCGGTGTCCACTTGCTGAACCTGCTCTGTCTGCCGGCTATCGTACTGGTATATTACTACAAAAAAGTTCCTAATGCCAACGCAAAAGGTTCTCTGTTAGCTCTCTTCGCTTCTATGGTGCTGGTAGGAATCGTGCTTTACGGTATCGTGCCAGGTGTAGTAAAAGTAGGCGGATGGTTCGAGTTGCTTTTCGTCAACAGCATGGGCTTGCCATTCAATACCGGCGTCATTGTTTATATCATCATACTTGCCGCCAGCATTATCTGGGGAGTATACGAAAGCTATACCGAAGCCAGCCGTGCACGTATGAATATCTCTTTCATGCTGACTATTGCCTTGTTAGGAATCCCGTTCTACGGACACGGAGCAAGCAGTATTATTATCGGTATCATCGTACTCGCCGCATTAGGACTCTATCTGTTTGCTAAAAACCTCAATAAGAAATACCAGATTTCGGCCCGCAGTATGAACACCGCACTGCTCTGTACAATGATGATTATGGTAGGATACTCTTCGTATGCACTTATCGTAATCCGTTCTACTGCCAATACTCCGATGGACCAGAACTCTCCGGAAGATATCTTCACGTTGGGCGAATATTTAGGACGTGAACAGTATGGTACACGCCCGTTATTCTACGGACAGGCTTACTCTTCAAAGGTGGCCCTGGAAGTGAAAGACGGATACTGCATCCCTGTAGAGGCAAACAGTACAACCAAATACATCCGCAAAGAAAAAACGTCACCGGAAGAGAAAGATTCGTATGTTGAAGTACCGGGACGTGTAGAATATCAATATGCACAGAACATGCTCTTCCCGCGTATGTATAGCAGTGCACATATTCCGCAGTACAAAGGCTGGGTCGACATCAAAGGATATGACGTACCCTATGATGAATGCGGCAACGCAATTATGGTCAATATCCCCACACAGTGGGAAAATATCAAGTTCTTCTTCCGCTACCAGCTCAACTTCATGTACTGGCGTTACTTTATGTGGAACTTTGCCGGACGCCAGAACGACATCCAGGGCAGCGGCGAAATAGAACATGGTAACTGGATTACAGGTATTCCTTTCATCGACAACTGGTTGGTAGGCGATCAAAGCTTGCTTCCGCAGGAACTGAAAGACAATAAAGGGCACAATGTATTCTACTGCCTGCCCCTGTTGCTGGGTCTTATCGGACTATTCTGGCAGGCATACCGCGGTCAGAAAGGCGTACAACAATTCTGGGTAGTATTCTTCCTGTTCTTCATGACGGGTATTGCCATTGTGCTCTACCTCAACCAAACTCCCAGCCAGCCCCGCGAACGTGACTATGCTTATGCCGGTTCGTTCTACGCATTCGCTATCTGGGTCGGTATGGGTGTAGCAGGTATCATCAAACTGCTGCGCGACTATACCAAGATGCAAGAATTACCGGCTGCTATTCTTGTCTCTGTACTCTGCCTGCTGGTACCCATTCAGATGGCAGGCCAGACCTGGGATGACCATGACCGTTCAGGACGTTATGTAGCCCGTGACTTCGGACAAAACTATCTGATGTCATTGCAGGAAAGCGGCAATCCGATTATCTTCACCAATGGTGACAACGACACATTCCCGTTGTGGTACAACCAGGAGACAGAAGGCTTCCGCACAGATGCCCGCACCTGTAACCTGAGTTATCTGCAAACAGACTGGTATATTGACCAGATGAAACGCCCTGCTTATGACTCTCCGTCACTGCCAATCACCTGGGACCGTGTTGAATACGTAGAAGGAACGAACGAATACATACAGATTCGCCCGGAGATTAAAAAGACAATCGACGCTCTTTACGCACAGGCAGACAGTAGCGGCAACCCGGAAGCATTGCAAAATATCCACAATGAATTCGGTGAAGATCCGTATGAACTGAAGAATATCCTTAAATACTGGATACGTTCAGACAAAGAGGGCCTGCATGTCATCCCGACAGACAGTATCGTCATCAAGATTGATAAAGAAGCGATACGCCGCAGTGGCATGAAGATTCCGGAAGCTTTGGGTGACTCTATCCCCGATCATATGAATATTCTGCTGAGAGATGACAATGGAAATCCGAAACGTGCCCTCTATAAGAGTGAACTGATGATGCTTGAGATGTTGGCAAATGCCAACTGGGAACGCCCTATGTACATGGCTATCACCGTAGGCAGAGAAAATCAGTTAGGTATGGACAAGCATTTCGTTCAGGAAGGACTCGCCTCTCGCTTCACACCGTTTGAAACCAAGAAATTGGGGGCAACCATAGACAGCGAGAAGATGTACGACAACCTAATGAATAAGTTTAAATTTGGTGGTATCGACAAGCCCGGCATCTATATTGATGAAAACGTGATGCGCATGTGCTATACACACCGTCGTGTTTTCGCGCAACTCATCGAACAGCTGATGAAGGAAGGTCAAAAAGACAAAGCCCTCGCTGCTTTGGATTATGCCGAGAAGATGATTCCTGCTTACAACGTACCTTATGACTGGCAGAATGGCGCCGTACAAATGGCGGAAGCCTACTATCAGTTAGGACAAACCGAGAAAGCAGACAAAATCATGGATGCATTGGCCAATAAGGCACTCGAATACATGACCTGGTATCTCAGTCTGGACGACTCACAATTCTTCGTATCAACCCGGGAATTCGAGTATCACATAGCCTTACTGAATGAAGAGCTGAAACTCATGGAGAAATATAAATCGAAACTGTCAGAAAACTATTCCGGCAAACTGGACGAACTGTACGGCATGTACGTCTCCCGTGTAAAAGGAACGAGATAGAAAGATGTTTATAGAGCAACCACCGTGGTTTTTCCGCATTTTATACCCGAAAGCTATCTTCCGGATGAACCCTGACGAAAAAGCAGTTTACCTGACTTTCGATGACGGGCCTATTCCGGAAGTAACGCCCTGGGTATTAGATCTGTTAGATCAGTATGAGATCAAAGCCACTTTCTTTATGGTAGGTGACAATGTACGGAAGTATCCGGATATTTTCCGGATGGTGATTGAGCACGGGCACCGTATCGGTAACCACACCTTCAATCACATCCGTGGATTCGAGTATTCCGCAAATGATTATCTGGAAAATACGGATCGTGCGAATCAAGAGATGAAGACCGATCTTTTCCGCCCGCCACACGGACACATGGGATTCAAGCAATATCACGCGCTGAAACAGTACTACAGCATTATCATGTGGGATCTGGTAACACGTGACTATAGTAAGAAAATGCGTCCCGAACAGGTGTTGGCAAACGTAAAACGCTATGTACGGAATGGTTCTATCATCACGTTTCACGATTCGCTGAAATCCTGGAATAACGGAAACCTTCAGTACGCTTTGCCGCGTGCCATCGAGTTTATGAAAGAACAAGGCTACGAATTCAAGATGCTTCCACACTTCCCGCATGGAGAGGTTCGGCAAGCGGACAGGTAACGAAAAATAAAAAGACAGGATGGGAGAAATTATTCTTTCTGCTAAACAAATAAAAGCCGAAGCTCTGCGCCTCGGCTTTTCTGCTTGTGGAGTGGCACCGGCAGAAGCGGTAAATGAAACCGTCTCCAATGCCTTTTGCCACTGGCATTCGCACGGCATGCAAGCAGGAATGAATTACATGGGCAACCACCTCGAAAAGCGCCTCGATCCCCGTTTACTGGTAGAAGGAACACGCAGCATTGTATCCGTAGCCCTCAACTATTACCCTGCCCGATTCTTACGAGAAGATCAGTATCAGTTTGCCTGGTATGCATACGGCAAAGATTACCACGATATCATGAAAGCCCGGCTGACCGCCTTACAGGAATATATCTCCGCACACTCTCCCCTACCCTTACAAAGCCGTATATTCTGTGATACAGCCCCCGTATTAGAGCGTTACTGGGCATGGCGTGCCGGATTGGGTTGGATAGGTAAAAATACCCAGCTTATTATTCCGCATGCCGGTTCCTGCTTCTTTTTAGGAGAAATATTTCTCAGTGCAGAAGCAGACGAATACGACCAACCGTTAAAAAGCCGCTGCGGAAACTGTACTCGATGTCTTGATGCCTGTCCGACAAAAGCACTGGAAGCCCCTTTTTTGCTCAATTCAGGCCGTTGTCTGTCTTATCTTACCATTGAGCACCGGGAAGCTATTCCGCCCGCAGAAGGCAAAAAAACGGGCAATAAGATATATGGCTGCGACGAATGCCAGAAAGCCTGTCCCTGGAACAGATTTTCCACTCCCTGCCAGACACCGGAATTGCAACCCACTGATGCCTTCATGCAGATGGAAAAAGAGAACTGGCATGCACTGACAGAAGAACAATACAGAGTAATCTTTAAAGGAAGTGCGGTAAAAAGAGCCAAGTACACAGGCTTAATGAGAAACATACATCAAGTAGAGAGTAACAACAAAGACGAAGTACAAACATTGCCAGACGTGTAAACATAAACATGAGACGGGATTAACAGTATCTGAGAAAATGTAAACATAGAATGCCAAACAGAAGCCGTACTTTTAGGATCTACTTTAATCCTAAAAACAACGCATCATGAAGACAATGACTTATCTTGGATTCTTATCGGTTCCCCTATGCTTCTGCCAGCACCTACAGGCACAAAACAACTCCCGGCAAACAAATTCCCCCAATATTGTTTTCATCCTTGCAGATGATATGGGTTATGGCGATGTCTCGGCATTCAATGAACATTCCGGCATTACTACCCGGAACCTGGATGAAATGGCCGATAACGGAGTCTCTTTTACCGATGCTCACTCCTGCTCGTCCGTTAGTACGCCTACCCGCTATGGGATTATCACCGGAAGATATAACTGGCGTTCGAGCCTTAAAAGCGGTGTATTATATGGGTACTCACGCCCCATTATCCCTACCACACGAAACACAATAGCTTCTATGCTAAAACAAAGCGGATATACCACAGCCTGCATCGGCAAGTGGCACCTGGGGTGGAACTGGGGTACGAAAGCCGGACACGAAAAACCAAATGCCAATGCACTGGCAGAGGAAGATGTGGATTATAGTAAACCCATCACTAACGGCCCTGCCGATTTAGGATTTGATTATTTTTACGGCTTCTGTGGTTCATTAGACATGGCTCCTTATGTCTATGTAGAAAATAGCCAGCCTACTACCACTCAGATACAAACCATCGCCAAGTCGGGAGGATCTGCCATGTGGCGGGCAGGTGCCATAGGTTCCGACTTCTCACATCAGGAGTGCTTGCCCAACCTTACCCGCCGGGCCGTAGACTATGTAAATCAACACGCCCAAAACAAGCAGCCGTTCTTTCTGTATCTGCCTCTTCCTGCACCACACACCCCTATCCTTCCGGACGAAAGATTTAAAGGGAAAACCGGGTTAGGAGATTATGGAGACTTTGTGCTAATGGTAGATGATGTGGTAGGGCAGATCCGGAAAGCGCTCAAAGACAATAATATCTCAGAAAATACCATCCTAATATTTACCACAGACAATGGTTGCTCACCGGCCGGAGGTATTGACAAGATGGCACAGAAAGGACATCGCGCCAATTACATATGGAGAGGTATGAAAGCCGATCTTTTCGACGGAGGACACCGTGTCCCTACCATCGTAGAATGGCCCAAAAGAGCCGGAAAAGGCAAATGCAACCAAACGGTCTGCCTAAACGACTTTTATGCAACGTTCGCAGCACTGAACCAATATCAGATAAAAGAGAATGAGGCAGAAGATAGTTACAACATTTTGCCATTGATCGAGAATCCCGGTTATCCCCAAACAATCCGGGAAGCCGTTGTACACCATTCCATCCGTGGTGAGTTTGCTATACGCAAAGGCGAATGGAAACTACTTTGTTCACCCAGTTCAGGAGGTTGGAGTTACCCGAAACCAAATGTAGACAAAGAAGTCATTGCTACACTGCCTCCTATTCAACTCTACAATATGAAACAAGATCCGGGAGAGAAAAACAATGTATATCAGGAACATCCGGAGGTAGTACAAGAATTAAAACAGCTGTTACAGAAGTATATACAAGACGGAAGAAGTACCCCGGGAACAGTTCAGAAAAACGATGCGACCAACAAATGGGAACAGATAAAAGGCATTATGCAGGATGATTAAAGAGAGGGGAGAAGGGAGAATGGAGAGGGGAGAAGGAGCTGCGCTATTACGCTGCATAGTACTTCTCCCTTCTCCATTCTCCCCTCTCCCTTCTCTTAACTCCCTTTAATTACTGCACTGTTACAGTCAGCGGAGCACGCAATTTCTGTGCAAATGCAGCTACGTATTCATTCCATGCATCGGCAGTCTTGATATCAGCTTTATCCCATGCAGAACCCCAATAATAAGTATATTCAGAGCCCGGTTCATAGTCACTGATAGCCAGTACATGACCATCTGCACCACCACGCAGTTCTTTCTTCTCTTTTTCAGGGAAAAGAACCACTTTGGCGTCTTTCACTGTAGCAGGAAAAGCAGCACCCACAAAAATCTTTCCGTTATTATTGTTCACATTATCCGTCGGATCTACATAAGTAATATAACCGTTAGCAGCATCTGCCACAACAGCACCGTCCGGTTCGTGAAGAACAATACCGGTAGCAACAGGCATTGTTTCTTTCAGATTACTGTAAGCAACAACAGTCTTGTTCATATGTGAACCAGCATCCAAAGAGATCAGACGAGTCTCTATAACGTCAGAATTATCCTTTACTGTCAGCGGATTGTACACCAGTTTCACAGTGAAACGCAACGGACCATTGTCAAGTATTTCCTGTGTTGCATAGCAATACGGATAGATAATCGAATCACCCGACATCAAAGCAGCCGTACCTCCTCCGAGCGTAGGACCTACTTTATAGCAATCCAGACCGTTACCATGATCTACATGATAAGATACAGAACGATAAAGCTCACTTGCTGCTTTAGGATCTGTCTTTTTCAATTCAGCAATTTTAGCTTTGGTTTCCGGATTCAACTCACTTGCATAACGAGCCTCTACCACCGGCTCTGTTGTATTGTATTTAGTCCAAATATCATAACCGAAAGCACGCTCACCAGTTGCCTGCAAAGCAGGGCCGTAAGTACGGAAAGCAACCAGATCATTTTCCCATGCCACGTCATCTACACGTTCAGGATAGTAACGTCCGCAAGCCTTTGTATCAAATACGGCAGGAGTACCGGCCTGAATAGTATAAGCCGCTGTTCCGTTAGCTTTTACAGTAGCCGGGAAAATTACTTTCTCATCATAAGTAATCTGATAGGGCACTTGCTGGCCATCAGCATCAAGCACAACAATCTGAGCAGTGTCAGCCAATTGCAGTTTAGAAGAGACATCACCCATGGATACCTCTACCATTTCACCGGCACGTTCCATAGCGGTGGGATTTGTTACTGTAACAGTAACTGTCTTGCTCTCAGTACAAGCAAAGCTTACAAGAGCAATTGCAATAAAGAAAAATAACTTTTTCATCTTTTTGTCGTTAGTTTGATAATAAAACCCGAAAGGGCGGAGTATTCCTCCGCCCTACAGCATAACTGTATTTTATCTCTTATTTCGGTTGTTTTCCGATATATGCCAAGATACCACCGTCAACGTATAATACGTGTCCGTTTACAAAGTCAGAAGCATCTGAAGCCAGGAACACTGCAGGTCCTGCCAGGTCTTCCGGAGTTCCCCAACGGGCAGCCGGAGTCTTAGCAATGATAAATGAATCAAATGGGTGACGTGAACCATCCGGTTGGATTTCACGCAACGGAGCTGTCTGCGGAGTAGCAATATAACCCGGGCCGATACCATTACACTGGATGTTGAATTCACCATATTCAGAAGCAATGTTCTTAGTAAGCATCTTCAAACCGCCCTTAGCAGCAGCATAAGCAGATACTGTTTCACGACCCAGTTCACTCATCATAGAACAGATATTGATGATCTTACCGTGACCTTTTTTAATCATAGAAGGGATAACAGCCTTAGACACAATAAACGGAGCATTCAAGTCTACATCAATTACCTGACGGAATTCAGCTGCCGACATTTCGTGCATCGGGATACGCTTAATGATACCTGCATTGTTAACCAGAATATCGATAACGCCTACTTCTTTCTCAATCTGAGCAACCATAGCGTTCACCTGTTCTTCATTGGTTACATCGCATACATAACCTTTAGCTTCAATACCTTCAGCCTTGTAAGCAGCAATACCTTTGTCTACCAGTTCTTGTTTGATATCGTTGAACACGATTTTTGCACCTGCCTGAGCAAAAGCAGTAGCCAAAGCAAAACCGATTCCGTAAGATGCACCAGTAACAAGTGCAACTTTACCTTCTAATGAAAAGTTTACCATTATAATAATTTATTAATGTGCCAATGTACAGAGTGCCAATGAAAGCACTTATTCACACATGTGGCACGAAGGTTATTAATTAATTGTTCTTATTAAGTCGTTTCTTAAATTGACACAGGGCATATCAGCACATGCCTCATTATTTAAGATCTGTAATCAGTGAGAAATCCTGATCTCCGTAATCCAGATTTTCACCCCCCATACCCCAGATGAAAGTATAGTTATGAGTAGCAGCAGCCGAGTGAATAGACCATTCAGGAGATAATACAGCCTGATCGCCTTTCATCCATACATGGCGTGTCTCATCTACTTCACCCATAAAGTGACATACAGCATGTTCTTCGGGCACTTCGAAGTAGAAATAAGCTTCCATACGACGGCTGTGAACGTGTGCCGGCATTGTATTCCAAACACTTCCCGGAGCCAATTCCGTCATACCCATCTGCAACTGGCAAGTAGGTAATACCTGATTTACCAGCATCTTGTTTATATTTCTATGGTTAGATCCTTCCAGTGAACCCATTTCAGCCACCACTGCATCCTTCTTTGTCACTTTCTTATCAGGATAGTTACGGTGAGCAGTCAGCGAGTTAAAATAGAACTTAGCAGGATTCTTTTCGTCTTTACTTTCAAAGGTCACTTCACGATCTCCTGAGCCTAAGTAAAGTGCTTCTTTATAATCGAGTTCAAATACAGCATCGCCAGCTTTTACCACACCAGGACCACCGACATTGAAAATACCCATTTCACGACGAGTAAGGAAATAAGGAGCCTTCAACGGATCGATAGCTTCAAGCTTCAGCACCTCTCCTACCGGCATTGCACCACCTACTACCATACGGTCATACATGGAATACACCATATTTACTTCGTTTGCCGAAAATACTTTTTCAATCAGAAAATCACGACGGATTCTCTTGGTGTCATAGCTTTTTGCATCTTCAGGATGCGCAGCATAGCGAATTTCATAGTTCGTTTTCATACCTTATTTATTTAAATAGTTCATAATATCATACTCTCAAATGCACGTCGTTTGCGTACACGATGCAAAAATAAGAAAAGAAAACGGCAAAACCTTGCATTTTTGTTCTTATTATCTATCAATATTGTCCACAGATGTACAATAAGGCAGTTGTTTAACAATATATAATACGAATTAAAGGAGAAAGGCATTTAAAATTAGAGATAAGAGCACAAAAGGTTTCACAACATACATTAAAAAAAAGAATGCCCCGAAAGCTATTCACTTTCAGGGCGTTTATTCTTATTTTTTGTTGTCCCACCAAGAAACAATCAAATTACTTTATATTAAGCATAAACACTATGCTTTCCGCATTTCCATTTTCAAGCTGAAACCTTTTTTGAAACCTTTTTATCACTTCCCTAAAAATCATCAAATAAAGCCTGCATCGAAGTTCTATACACAAAGGTAAACAATTATTTCAACATACCGATAAAAACCGATAAAAAATATATTCACACGTTGGGCTTTCAAGAACGAAGACAGCAAACGAAAGTTAAAGTAATGCAAAATATATATCATGGAAAATCTCAGGACTCAGGACATATAACACACCACCCTGCACAGTAAACACATTTTTTCCTTCTTTCCTTAAACTCTCCTGAGGACACGGACGGACAGCCGGCAATGAATTTCAACAGAAAATACCGCACGACGCAGGAGCGCAGGATATTTTGTGCTGAAATAGCGTAGCGGTCATTGATGGATGAACGGCTATGCCCTACCTTTGTGCGAGGAAGGGAGGAAAAGTACGTTATCATTCAGAAGGTGATAGCGGAAACGCTATCGAGCTGATTCAGATCCGGACAAAACAGATAGCAAAAACTTCTTCCGGAAGATCTTCAGTACAATAAAGGTGATAGCAGATTGTTACAGCTCGAGAACTGGCCGGACTGAAAGGTGATAGCAGATTTGGGCTGTTTCTGGCTGACCGGCTACGGATCAGGAAGTGTAGGTGATAGCAGTGCACTGTAAAGGGGCTACCGTTGTGCACGTGCCGCCCGCCTGTTCAAGCTGTAGCACCCCGCAGCGGGGCTACGCCCTTACGCTGCCGGTTGCCACAACTTTGCCAGTCGTGCCGCCCTCGGTCTTTTGCGTATGGTTTCGACTGTTCCTCCGTCCGTGGGGTTCGGCGGTTGTTGCAGTAGTGCTCTGCTCCGTGCCGCTTGCCGGGCTTACCGTAACCTTGTGTGTTGACGCCCGTCAAGCCGCCCTCTGCCTGCTTCACCGGGCTACGGTTCGGCGTCGATGGCGGCAAGTATGCCGGGTACAGTTCCGGGGTT
>NZ_CATJGZ010000068.1:0-43427 GCF_949740115.1 Bacteroides sp. 41_26 | reverse complement strand
CCGCTTAACAGCAATAAGGTCTGATTCGCTAGCTCAGCAGGTAGAGCACAACACTTTTAATGTTGGGGTCCTGGGTTCGAGCCCCAGGCGGATCACTGAAACAACAAGAAAAATCAAGCAAATCCCTGATAATCAGACATTATCAGGGATTTCTTTTTTTTCTGGCAGATGGCAGAAAATAGCCGTTTCAAGCATATTATCGGTGGATAAATCGTGGGACTAAAATTTAATTGAACAATCTCCAGACTGTATGCAACTGCGAACATAATTCATACATAAAGTATTTACGGTATCTGAAACCAACAATCTACCCTACAGAACAAATATATCACAATAGAAAGAACCTATTCCAACAGGCAAAACAAAGATTCAACAAACTATTCAACTACAAACGAGAACTAAACCAAATCTTTTGAATACTACAATGCCATGAAGAACGGAAGTGTCTCCAATCAACTCAACATCCAGGAACGGCAAATTTCCGACGCAAGAAGAAAAACAGATATACAGGAGTTAATTAGACTGTTTCACAAATAATTGTTACTTTTGCGGATGGTGGTGTTATGTTATTCTTACTGTATATTGCATATCTTAGATAACTTATTGCACCAGTCTCGAAATTATGTATATTTTTCAACATGAGCATAAGTACAGAAGTTAAAAGAAAATTATGGGCCTCCTCAGGAGGATACTGTGGCAAACCAGATTGTCATGCAGACCTATTCCCATTTTTTGAAAGTGGAGAAATAACAAATATAGAAGAGCTTGCACATATTATAGGACAAAGAAAAAATGGACCAAGGGGCAAATATAATTTACCAATAAGCCAACGGGATGAATTTGAAAATATAATACTCTTATGTCCAACTTGCCACACAACTATTGACAAAAAACCACAGCTATTCCCTAGCGATACTATAAAACAATGGAAAAAGAACCATGTGGAAAGTATCAAAAATCTTTTTCATGCACCCAAATTTGATTCACGAAAAGAAGCAGCGAAATACCTAAGACTATTATTTGCAGAGAATAAGGCAATATTTGATAAATATGGTCCTTACTCTGAAAATGCGAAAACGAAGCCGATGGAAACCGAATTTATGTGGGAAAAGCTATCGATACAAAAGTTATTACCCAATAATAGAAAAATAGAGTCAACAGTTGAACAGAATCAAGAACTTTTAAGGGATAATGAATTCGGTTTATTTATAGAATTTAAATTGCATAGAGCAGGTTTTGAGTACAATAAAATTTCCGGAGATGTAAATTCTACAGTTCCGACCTTTCCAATTGACTTTGAAAATATATTTCAATGAGAGAAAAAAACATAGAAAAAGTCGCTCCATCAAGTAAAACCTTTTTTAAGAATGGTATGAATGGGCATTCAGCAGTAAGATGTATTACTGATTTAGGAAACAACATGTATCTAATAAACAGAACCGACAATAAACCAGATATTAAGGTTTTAGTAGCTGATATCTACATTGCAGGCGAAGCTGATATACTTGAAATCAGTTCTAATTTGCATGATATAGATTGTATTGTCCTAATTGGATTTTATAATCGGTATTCAAATGAAGCCAAAGAATTGGCCAAATCAATGAATATAGGTTTATTTAACTATAGAGAGTTCTTTGGAGCTATCCATTATAGCGGTAATGCTTTTATTGATTATATACGAAAGGAAAGATGATTAAATTAAGTATCCCCCCTCAAAAACACTTTGACCACTACCTTTTTGGATCGGTTTTATACTCAGAGAATCCGTCTGATATTGATATTGCAATAATCTATGACAAAAAATTTATTAGCCCACAAGACGCTATTCAATATCGGCACAAATTGATTGAAAATCTGTCTAAGTCTACACCGCTAGAAATTGACACAATCCTTCTTTCAAAAGAAGAAGAAATTGAAGTTGAATTTCTATCAAATGCTAAACATCAAAAGATTTAAAACTACCTATAACACGCGGTTTGTCGGCAATCTCGGGCAGAATATTACATAAAGTATGTATGGGGCAATAGGGTATGCTTTCTGAGATTCCCGAATTACCCAATACCGAATTTCGTGGAAGTAATATTGTTTGGTTAAGAGATGGTTCTGTAAGTGGCTCTCTTGATTTCTTTTCATTAGCAGGAACAGAGGCCTTTTAAAACCTGATGAAATGCAGTATGTTTGAGTGAGAACTCTCTCTGTCGTTTACAAGTTCTGTTATACTCCGTATCCTAATCAAACAAGATACAGAGTATAGTAGTAGAAGTGTAATCACTAAAAAAGACTAAAAAAGGTACTTCGGAATTTGGTCGTCACAGAAACAATGCCCAACTTTGCACCGCAAAACAAGAATAAACATATAATTCCTCATCGGAGGGCATTATGTACAACTATAGTGCCGGATAAGATGAATGGTAGAAAAATCATTCATTTTATCCGGCACTTTCTTTATCAAAGAACGAGCCAGAGTGGAAATTAAATATTGAAAAGATATGGAAATAGTAAATAAAAAAAAGACAAAGCTAGCAAAACCAGATTTTGTATTTATCAAAATAGTGGTCGTGGAAACACTAAATCCTGCTCCATACCACTTTATGTATAACCATCTAAATATATAGAATTATGAATATCTTGTACTCAACGGTATATCTGATCTGCTATGTGATATCCTTACTTCCCTTCTGGGCCTTATATCGGATATCCGACATTTTTTACGTTCTACTCTACCATCTTCTTAAATACAAGAGAAAAATCGTTCGTAACAATCTTTGTATATCTTTTCCTCATAAGGATAAGCACGAAATTCTTACTATAGAAAAAGAGTTCTATGCCTTTCTATGCGATCAGTTTGTTGAGACTATCAAGCTATGCTCCATTTCAGAGAAAAGAATAAGTAAACGTATGCTCTTTGAAGGACTCCCTGAAATGGTAAATGAACTGAAAAATGAAAACAAGAATTTCGCTTTTCTCTATATGGGTCATTATGGCAACTGGGAATGGTTATCACTACTTGCAACCCAAGTTCATAAACAAAACTCACAGATATTCAACGGATATATCTATTATCCATTGAAAAACAAGGTGTTTGATAAGATACTCCTAAAACTACGGAGTCGGTTGGGTGGGAAAAATATCACAATAAAAGAAACTATCCACCGAATCATTGAATTAAAAGAAAATTCCCGAAAAGCAATAATTGCTTTTGTATCCGATCAGGCGCCACTATGGAGTGGAAAGTACCATTGGAGTAACTTCTTTCAGTGGGAAACCCCGGTGGTTACCGGTGCCGAACAAATGGGAAAACATGTGGACGCACTCATCTTTTATGCAGAGATGGAGCGCATCAAAAGGGGATATTACCGATGCAAAATCAGCCGTATGATAGACGACATACAACAATATGCTGACTATGAAGTAACCGACTTATTTATGAGCAAACTGGAACAATCCATACATAAAGCTCCATCATACTGGTTGTGGACACATGACAGATGGATACGTACCCGGGAAGAAATTATGGTCTGGTACAAAAGAATTATACATAAAAAAGAAAACGTTCGATGAAAAAGTTAAATCTGACACAAGGTAACGTACCTAAAGTACTATTACAATTTGCAGTACCTTTTCTAATAGCAAATATATTACAGGCACTCTATGGAGGGGCCGATCTCTTTGTTGTGGGCCAATATGATAATTCGGCAAGTGTAGCAGCCGTAGCTATCGGCAGTCAGGTAATGCAGACCATTACGGGAATTATCCTCGGCATTACAACAGGCACTACTGTACTGATCGCTATAGCAACCGGCTCAAAAGACAACCGGCAGGTAGCTTCCACAATCGGGTCATCTGTGTGGTTATTCTCAATTATAGGAATTGTACTAACCCTGGTAATGACACTTTACCACAGTCAGATAACCGAATGGATGCATACTCCACCCGAAGCGATGTCTGATACGAAAAGTTATATTCTGGTCTGCTCAACCGGCATTCTGTTTATTGTGGGATACAACGTTGTATGTGGTATCCTACGTGGTTTAGGCGATTCAAAAACTCCACTTTATTTCGTAGCATTGGCGTGTGTTATCAATATTGTTCTCGACTTTATATTAGTCGGATATTTCCATCTTGGAGCTACTGGAGCAGCCATTGCCACCGTAACGGCACAAGGAGTCAGTTTTACCACTGCACTTTGGTTCCTTTACCGAAGAGGGTTTCATTTTGAGTTTACACGACGCGATATCCGTCTAAACAGAAGTTTATCGAAGAGAGCTCTGACGCTAGGGGCTCCCATTGCATTGCAGGATGCCCTCATCAATATCTCATTCCTATTAATTACTGTTATCGTAAATCAAATGGGTGTTATTGCATCTGCATCTCTGGGTGTTGTCGAAAAAATCATCGTATTCGCAATGTTACCTCCAATGGCCATATCATCTGCAGTGGCAACGATGACAGCACAAAATTATGGTGCCGGACTTGTACAGAGAATGAATCAATGTCTTCTCTCCGGGATAGGGTTCGCTCTTATCTTCGGAGTTACAGTTTGCCTATATTCGCAATTCCTGCCAGAAACACTTACGGTATTTTTCACCAAAGACCCTATGGTAGTAGCAATGGCTGCTGAGTATCTGAAGGGATATAGTATCGACTGCGTCATCGTTAGTTTCGTATTCTGTATCAATTCTTACTTCAGCGGACAAGGAAACTCAATATTCCCTATGATTCATAGTTTGATAGCCACTTTTCTGTTTCGTATCCCACTCTCATACTGGTTCAGTCAAATAGATAGTTCCTCATTATATATTATGGGATTTGCACCACCTATATCAACAGTTGTGTCTTTACTGATATGCATCTGGTATTTGAGATATACGAAAAACAGACGTTTGAAAGAAGGTATAATAACAACCATTTAACCAACTTTATTAACAGCTTATCCAAGTTATTCACAACCTAACTCATTATTATTGTTCATAAAGTATGAATAACAGATAAAAGAATCGGATAATCAACGAATTACCCTGTTAATAACTTTGTTTAAATACCTATTTTCTCCCTGTAATAATCCGTGAGAATAGCACATATGAGACCGATGAATCAACCCATTTACCTGGTGATACATTACCCCCGATGAACTGAACTTTCTTCATTGCTGGTATGTTATAACAATATAAACATTAAAAACATTGCGGTTATGGAAAAATATCTAATTCACAGTAACGAGCTACACCTGATTGATAAAGCAAAAATCCATCAGGCTGTAGAAAAGATGGTAGAGTCTCTCGACATGGCAGCAGGGTCAACTTCTTGTTTCGACTTGTACAAAGTAGTGGAAACCTATTTTACAGACCTGGATAAACGGAAAAAGATGAACCATCTCCTGGGTATCACAGATACAGCCGAAGAGATAGAAGAAGAATTTGGAGTATGCTAACTTAATAAAAAATATCAGTACATATAAAGAAAAAGAGTCTTTAAAAAACTTTATACACTCAATAAAAAACAGCGTCACGAAGATTGCCATAATCTTCGTGACGTTGTTTTTTCATATCCTATATCATCCGTTTTTATTACTCGATGAGCGTAAACTTCTTTTTAAGACGGATATCTTCCGAGCTGGCTCCCACGCGTACTTCAAATGTACCCGGTTCAACTGTCCACTCCATATTCCGGTCAAGTAATTCCAAATCCGCGGGTTTCAGGGTGAAATGCATACGTTTCGTTTCATTGGGTTGCAATAAAACACGTTGGAAACCACGCAAACGCGAATCATAGGTCACTACACTACTAACCAAATCACGTACATAAAGCTGCGCCACTTCCTCTCCTGCATATTTCCCTGTGTTGGTAACATCAAAAGAGACCTGTACTTCACCCTGTGTCCCTTTGGCAGGAGCTGTCACTTCAAGATTACTGTAAGCAAAAGTTGTATAGCTAAGTCCATAACCGAAAGGATACAAAGCCCCCAGTACCCGTGTACTTCCGCTACCATTGGGACCAGATGAAGGTTGAGTACCATGCGATCCTTTCTTAAACGGAAAGTTTAATTCAATCTGTCCCACTGATTTCGGAAAAGTAACGGTCAGTTTACCTCCCGGATTATAATCACCAAACAGCGTTTCTGCAATAATCTTCCCACCCTGGAAACTCGGGAACCAGGTCTCAAGGATAGCCGGTAAATTCTGATTTTCCCAATTGATAGTAAGTGGCTGACCATTGACAAGCACCAGTACTATCGGTTTTCCTGTGGCATGTAGTGCTTGCAGAAGTTCACGTTGACGTCCGGGTAGCTCAAGTGAAGTACGAGAGCGGCTCTCTCCTACACGGTATTCGTCTTCACCCATCACGGCAATGATCACATCGGCAGACTGTGCTTCCGCAACAGCCTTATCCATATCTGCCACTTCCTCTGCTGTAAGCACTGCTGGCAACACTTCACTTGCAGGCCATTCCTTATCTATTATATTACAACCTTTTGAGTAGACAACTTCCACATCTCCTTTTAAATAATCTTTGATACTCTGAAGTACAGTAATCGTTGACAAACCATTCGGTCCATAGCGGCTAATCATAAAGTTATCTTCATCTGCCAGCGGTCCGGTAACCAATACTTTCTTTATCTTTTTCTTATTTAACGGTAACAGTTGTCCGTCGTTTTTAAGCAGGACCAAAGACTGACGTTGCATCTCCCTTACAAAGTCCAAATGCTTATCTGCACCTGCCATTTCATCTGCCTCTTTCGGATTATCCCGGTAAGGAGCATCAAATAATCCCAGACGAAACTTCACTGCCAACACTTCACTCACACGTTTGTCAATCGTCGCCATTGATATCTTGTTTTCTGCCAGCAAACGACGAATTGGCAAGATGAAATCAGCCGGAGGTGTAAAATGAGTGCGTACATTCAATCCCGCTTCCAACACCTGTCGTACAGCTTCGTCATAATCTTCGGCTACCTGATGTTTGGTATGAACAAATTCCACTGCCTGACTATCGCTCACCACGTATCCGTCAAAGCCATATTCTTCACGTAATAACTTTGTCAGGAAATAGTAACTTGAAGTCACCGGCTCCCCATTCCAATCATTATAACTACTCATCACCCCCATCGGATGCGATTGTTGTATCACATGTTTAAAAGGATACAGATAAATTTCGTGCAACTCACGGGGAGTTACATGAGGGTCGGTCCGGCAGTTTCCATCCCTACCACCTTTAGGACTACTGTATACAGCAAAGTGTTTCAGAGTAGCTGCCACTCCTTGTGACTGAATGCCATCTACCATTTGCACGCCCAGTTCGCCAATAAGATAAGGATCTTCTCCATAGCATTCCAGTGTACGCCCCCATCTCGGATCACGCACCACATCAAGAATAGGCGCATATACATTGGTATATCCTAATACGCGAGCTTCTTTACCCACAATTTCTCCCGCTTCACGTACCAGTTCTGCATTCCAGGTACTTCCAATTGCTATCGGAGCCGGAAGCGGTGTTGCTTTTGTATGATTAAGTCCATGAATACCCTCATTAGAGAAATCAACAGGAATACCCAGACGCGTCTCTTCAATAAACCAACGTTGGGTTTCATTGATAGCCTTTACATGATTGGAGAAAGGAACAATAAGATGGGGTACCCGTTTGGCACCTCTTCCTACTCCGTTGAGTTGCTCATCGATATTAGCAATACCATCTTTCCAGATAGCTTCTTTCCAGGCAGGAGTAGGCAAAGAGTCTTTCAGAACGCGCCCAAAGCCATAAAGTGTAGCAAGCTGACAACTTTTCTCTTCTACCGTCATCTGTGAAAGTAAATCCTTTACTCGTTTTTCAACAGGTTGCGAAGGGTCTTCAAAGATATCTTTCACACCATTCTTATTAAAATCAATCCACCCTTTTTTATAGATTGATTTGGAGGACGACTGTGCAGAAACAACTGAAACACACTGCCCAGCCCAAGCAATGCATACTAAAAGAAGTAATTTTTTCATATATCATTATATAAGAGTTTGACCGCCTGCAAGGCGGATAGGCTGCAAATATAATAATTAATTCCAATTCACCTATAATCAAGATATTACATTTTGTGTGCGCCCACACATGTTATAAAACAACAAACGGTGAACAAACTGCGTTATCTGCAGATATTCACCGTTCATGGTTCTATCGTTCACTATCTTTAGTTTCCCTGATGTACAGTAAGTTGCGGGAATGGAAAATTGATGCCCTTTTCGTTGAAGGTGTTATAAATAGCCTTATTGATATCAAAGTAAACGCCCCAATAATCAGAGGTTTTCACCCATACACGGATCACAATATTGACACTGCTTGCATCCAGTGCATGAAGAGCAATAAAAGGCTCCGGAGTATCCAATATACGATTGTCGGCAGCCAGTACTTCACGTACCACACGGTCTACTTTATCATAATCTTCACCATAATCCACACCAACGACCCATTCCACACGACGGGTTTCCTGCGTATTATAATTCGTCACCACACCACTGCTCAACGCGCCATTCGGCACGTAAACCAGTTTATTATCTGCTGTAGTCAGAATGGTATGAAATATCTGTATTTCTCTTACTGTTCCCGAGAAGTTCTGACTCTCAATCCAGTCACCCACCTTATAGGGTTTAAATAACAAAATCACCAGTCCCCCTGCAAAGTTCTGAAGATTACCGGATAATGCCATACCGATAGCCACACCGGCAGAGGCCAGTAACGCTGCAAATGAGGTAGTTTCTACACCCAATGCACCAACAACTGAAATAATCAGAAGTATCGTCAACAGAATATTTACAAGACTCTTGACAAATGTCTTGATACTTACATCTACATGCCGCTTGTCCATCATCCGGGCAGCCAATTTGTTCAGCATCGATACAAGGAAGCGTCCTACGATAAAAACAAGCACCGCTTTCAGGATACTTCCGCCGGCACGCACACCGGCATCTATGAGCTGTTGAGTAATAAGAGATATTTTATCTAGACCGTCAGCATTAGCAATAGCCTGGTCCAGATTATTGGCGGCAACCTGCAGAGAATCGGTTACAGCCTGAGTAATTTGTAATAATAGCATAATTAGTTTCTTATTTTGAGTAAATAATCCAGGTTTGTAATTTCAATCATAACAAGTTACAAAGTTACTTTGTTTTAAGTAAATATAAAAGTTTTTTTTGCTTTCCTCATCCGAAAGCACTAATTTTGCCAACGATTTCACAATACAGGGGTGCCTTAACATGACGGGCTGAGAACATACCCATAGAACCTGAACCGGGTAATGCCGGCGTAGAGAACGAATAAATTACACAATGAAAAAGAATCTATTAGCTGTTGCCTTTCTAATGGCAGCCAGCATCAACATCTTTGCACAAACGAGCGCCAAAGATAGTTTAAGAGTAGTCAACCTGCAAGAGGTACAGGTAGTATCCACCCGTGCCACTTCTAAAACTCCGGTGGCATACAGCAATATTTCTAAAAAAGAGATCCGAAAACAGAACTTCGGACTTGACCTGCCTTTTCTGTTAACGACCACCCCATCGGTACTTACCACATCGGATGCCGGAAGCGGAGTAGGCTATACCAGCATTCGTGTACGCGGTACAGACGCCACGCGTATCAATATTACAGCCAACGGCATTCCTATGAACGATGCAGAGAGCCATTCCATCTTTTGGGTGAATACCCCCGACCTGGCTTCTTCACTCGAAGATATGCAAATCCAGCGCGGAGCAGGCACATCGACTAATGGCGCCGGAGCATTTGGCGCAAGTATCAATTTGCGTACAGCCGGCATTCCTTCCAAAGCATACGCCGAGGTTTCCGGTTCTTACGGATCATTCAATACACATAAGGAGACGGTTAGCGTAGGTTCCGGGTTGATAGGCAATCATTGGGCCTTTGATGCACGCGTGTCGAATATACAGAGTGACGGATATCGCGACCGTGCCACATCAGATTTGAAGTCGTACTTCCTGCAAGGAGGATATTACGGTGAAAATACGACCCTGAAGTTTATCACTTTTGGTGGCAAAGAGAAAACTTATCATGCCTGGGACGGTATCAGCCGGAAACAATTGGAGACTGACCGTACCTATAACCCAAACGGGGCCATCAAAGACGACAACCTGAACAAAGGAAACACCATAGGATTTTATGACGACCAGACGGATAATTATAATCAGACGAACTATCAGCTAATATTCAATCACCTGTTTTCTTCCGAATGGAATCTGAACATTGCCCTGCATTACACAGATGGTTTCGGATATTACCAGGAGTATAAGAATGGACGGACACTGGAAGAGTACGGACTAAAACCATTCTACCTTCCCGGAAACACAGAAGCGCAAACTAAGACCAATCTGGTACGCCAAAAGCTCGTAGACAGCGGCTTTGGCGGCGGCGTATTTTCTGTTGATTATAAAAACGAGAAGCTAAATGCCTCTCTGGGTGGAGGCTTGAATCGTTATAGTAACGATCATTATGGCAAAGTGATCTGGGTAAAGAATTATACTGAAGCGCTGAATCCGGATCACGAATACTATCGCAACAATGGTAGTAAGACAGACGGAAACATCTATGCCAAAGCCAATTATCAAATATCCGGAGGATTGCATGCTTATGCTGACCTGCAATATCGTTACATCAATTACAAGATAACGGGAGACAATGATAAATGGGATTGGACTGCAGAACCCGGACATCTCCAACGCCTGAACGTAAATGAGCACTTCAGTTTCTTCAATCCTAAAGCCGGCTTATTCTGGCAATTCAACCCATACCACAGCGCTTACGCTTCTTTTGCCGTAGCCCAGAAAGAACCTACACGTAATAACTATACCGACGGACTATTCGAAAAACTTCCCCGTCCGGAAAAGATGTTAGATTATGAATTAGGATATACTTTCCGCAACAGTTGGTTCACTGCCGGAGTGAACCTGTATTATATGGACTATACCGACCAACTGGTACTAAATGGAAAAGTAAACGATATCGGTGAGGCAATGGCAGAAAATGTCAAAGACAGTTACCGCATGGGAATAGAGCTCTCTTTAGGCGCCCGTATCACCGACTGGCTACGCTGGGATATCAACGGGACATGGAGTAAAAACCGCATTAAGAATTACACCGGTTATGTGAGTGACTATGATGACAACTGGGATGAACTTTATACTCAAACAGCTATTTATGCGGGGGATACTCCCATTTCTTTTTCTCCTTCGTTTATGGGAAACAGCCTGATCGGTTTTAATTATAAAGGTTTCGACGCATCCTTGCAATCACAATACGTCAGCCGTCAGTATCTCGACAATTTCGGTTTAGAGGAGAACTCACTCGATCCATCTTTCGTGAGTCATCTTAGTTTAGCTTACAGTTTCAAACTGCCTTCTGTGAAACAAATCACTGTCGGTGCCACTATCTACAACCTCTTTAATACGAAGTACGAAACCAACGGATACTCACAGAATGCTGCTGTTTATGAAGGAGGAGATAAGAATCAAAAAGCTGCCCTCTCTTACGACCCACGTTTTTATCCGATGGCAGGAACTAATGTACTGGCACACATAGCAATTAGATTTTAAATAAACCAAGTACAACCATGAACTACCTCGAAATCATTGGTACCCTCATTGGGCTGCTCTATCTTTGGTTAGAATACCGGGCGAGTATTTATCTGTGGATAGCAGGCATTATAATGCCTGCCATCTATGTTTTTGTGTATTACAGAGCCGGACTATACGCCGATTTTGGTATCAATATCTATTATCTTCTCGCAGCGGTTTATGGCTGGCTGGTATGGAAGTACGGCAATAAGGCACACGAAAAAGCAGAGTTACCCATCACTCATATTCCGTTAAAGTATCTTCCTGCTCTGATGGCTGTATTCATTATCACCTTCATAGGTATCGTTTTGATACTGATTAACTTTACCGACAGTAATGTTCCCTGGCTCGACTCATTTACTACCGCACTGAGTATCATCGGTATGTGGATGCTTGCCCGTAAATATGTAGAACAATGGTGGGCATGGATACTGGTAGACGTGGTATGCTGCGGCCTCTATATCTACAAAGATTTGTATTTCACCTCCGGACTCTACGGACTTTATTCAATAATCGCTATCTTTGGCTTCCTTAAATGGAAAAAAATGATGCCCAAACCATAACTCCGGCAGAAATAAGTACGGAATGCGTTTTACATCTCTCTTATTTACAAATGAATATGACAACAGAAGCAGTTATTCTCGGCAATGGTGATTACCCTTCACATCCATATCCACTGAATGTATTATCACAAGCTCCATACGTAGTTTGCTGTGACGGCGCTGCCAACGAATACATTCGCCGGGGTTTTCGCCCGGATGCTATTATCGGAGACGGTGATTCGCTCTCTCCCGAGAATCGGGAACGGTTTGCCGGAATCTTCCACCATGTGAAGGATCAGGAGACAAATGACCAGACCAAAGCCATTCGTTTTTTGCAGGCACAAGGAAAACGGCAGATCGCCATTGTAGGAGCTACAGGCAAGCGTGAAGATCACACGTTGGGTAACATCAGCCTGTTAATGGACTACATGCAGGAAGGGCTTCAGGTGCAAATGATAACAGATCATGGTATTTTTATCCCCGCTTGTAACACACAGGTATTCACTTCACAACCGGGACAACAGGTTTCTATTTTCAACTTCGGAGCAACGGGATTACAGGGAGAAGGATTAGCCTATCCGCTAAGCGATTTCAGTAATTGGTGGCAAGGTACCTTGAATGAAACCACCGAATATGAATTTTGTATTCATGCAACAGGAAAATACCTTGTATTTATAAACTTCTGAGTGCTTCCCGCACGGGGAAGTAAGACGAGCGATGATTGCAGGTTGTTGTGTAATATTACTTCCTGCGTACTATCCGAAGTGCTAAAAAGAGAACCTATAATATACTGATTATCAATATATAAGCAGAGCAATTTTCTCCTCGGAGTCGAGCAGTTTTCTCCTCGGTGCCGAAGGGGTTCCTCCCCGGAGCCGAGCCCCCTCTTCCCCGGAGCCGAGCAAGACACGCGACTCCGGGGGAGTATCTAATGTAAAACAATATAACTTTATTGAAGGCTTTCCTTGAATCTCACTCAGGTACTTTTCATGCATCCGGCATCTTTGTTTTTAAAGAGCAAGCAGATAATTCTTGAAATCAGCAAATTCTTTTGTCATCGGCAAACTCTTCTTCTCACCTTTCATGAAGGCTTGCAGCTTAGCAGGAATCTCTACTTTATCTCCAACAATTCCTTCTACCGTATCCAGGAACTTAGCCGGATGTGCTGTTTCAAGAAACACACCGGTTTCTCCGGGCTTCAGCCCCTCTTCGAGGGCACGATAACCACAGGCTCCATGCGGATCGAGCAAGTAATGTACATCATCATACGTTTTCTTTACTGTTTCACGAATTTGTTCATCGGTATAAGTTGTCCCGGTTATCTCAGCCGAAATAGCAGCATGCGAACCACCATAAAGATCGAGCACACGGGCAAAGTTACTCGGATCGCCCACATCCATGGCATTTGCAATAGTGGCAACAGATGGACGCGGATTATACTTACCCGTTTGCAGATACTGGTAGAAAATATCATTCTTATTATTAGCAGCGATAAAGCGTTTCACGGGTAACCCCATCTTTTTGCCAAAGAGTCCGGCTGTGATATTGCCAAAGTTACCACTGGGCACACAGATCACGGCATTATCCGCCTTTCCGGCTTTCTTCAATTGTGCATAAGCGTAGAAATAATAGAACGCCTGAGGCAGAAAACGAGCCACATTAATAGAGTTGGCACTGGTCAGTTGCATATGTTCATTCAGTTCCTTATCCATAAAGGCAGACTTCACAAGCGCCTGGCAATCATCAAAAGTACCATCCACTTCGAGAGCGGTAATATTCTGTCCTAAGGTAGTAAACTGCTTTTCCTGTATTTCACTGACTTTCCCTTTGGGATAAAGCACATAGACATGAATACCGTCCACTCCGAGGAAACCATTGGCAACCGCACTACCGGTATCACCGGAAGTAGCCACAAGTACATTCACCTGCTTTTTGCCCTCTTTACGGATAAAGTAACCCAGCAAACGTGCCATGAAGCGGCCACCTACATCTTTAAAGGCAAGCGTAGGACCGTGGAACAATTCGAGTGAATAGATATTATCTTTCACATGTACCAACGGCACATCAAAGTTCAATGTATCATAAACAATCTGTTTCAACGTATCTGCCGGAACGTCTTCTCCAAAGAAAGCATCGGCTACACGATAGGCTATCTCCTGAAAAGTAAGCGTATCAATGGTGTCATAAAACTCCTGAGGCAGTGGTTTAATCATTTCGGGCATAAAGAGCCCTTTATCGGCAGCCAAGCCCTTCACTACGGCTTCTTCAAGAGTAGCAACAGGAGCCTGGCGGTTAGTGCTGTAATATTTCATAAGTGGTATTTTAAATTTGGTTTATACTGAGTTAGTGATGAGTGATTAGTGATAAGTGATTAGTGCTGTGCAGCGTCAGTGCCATTGCGCAAGCCCACTGTCAATTGTCAACTGTCAATTGTCAACTCTTCACGGGTAGTACCATAAATTCGTTAATAAATTCATCTGCCTTCATCAGTCCGTACACCCCGTCACAAGCGGCCACTTCGTCATAGGTCTGTACTTCGTCCGGTTCAATGCCCGGATACCAGATAAGAAACGGAATAGGTTCGTTGGTATGGGTACGAAGTTCGCAAGGGGTAGGATGATCGGGCAATACAGCAATGGCTACCGGTTCATCCCAGTCTTTCACTGCTTCATAGATAGGGCCAACAGCACGGCTATCCAGGTTTTCAATTGTAAGAAGCTTCAACGGAATATCTCCTTCATGCCCCGCCTCATCACTGGCTTCGATATGGAGATAGACGAAGTCATCCGTCTTCAATGCTTCCAGTGCAGCTGCCACTTTGTTTTCGTAATTCGTATTATAGAGTCCGGTTGCTCCTTCCACCGCAATGCGGCGAAGTCCGGCATAGTATCCGATTCCATTTATCAGATCGACCGCCGAAATAACAGCTCCTCTTTTCACCTGAGGGAAAGTATCGGAAAAGGTATCCATTTGCGGACGGTATCCCGGGCTCCAGGGCCAGATACTATTAGCAGGGTCTTTGCCTTCGGCCATACGTTTCAGATTCAGCGGATGATTCTTCAGCAACTCCTGCGATTTTAAGATCAGTTCATTAATAAGATCTGCTGTCTCCTGGGCTTCCGGCACTAACGGTTTCACCATCAATGGGCGAAAAGGCTTTAAAGGTACGTCATGAGGCGGCGTACAATCCAGCTGTTTATTTCCGTCTTTGATGACCAACAGATGACGATATTGAACACCGGTATGGAAACGTACGCGATCATTACCTAAATGTTCCTGCAGATATTGAATCAGCACATCGGCTTCTTCAGTAGAAATATGTCCGGCGGAATGATTTTTTATATTATCTCCTTCAATACAGATGATATTGCAACGCATCGCCATCTCTCCCGGTTGAAGCTCCACACCGATACTTGCTGCCTCGAGCGGACCGCGTCCTTCATATACCTTCGGAAGATCATATCCCAATACCGACATATTGGCTACTTCACTGCCGGGATGAAAACCATCCGCTACAGTCATCAGCCGTCCATTACGCCCCATGCGGGCGAGTTTATCCATATAAGGCGTTTTTGCATATTGCAGGAGCGTCTTGTCTCCCAATGACTTTACAGGCCAGTCGGCCATGCCGTCACCTAATATAATGATATGCTTCATTTTCTTAATTGACAATTGGCAGTGGACAATTGACAATTAACAAACCAACTGCAACAAAGCGCAGCAACTGTCAATTGTCAATTGTCAACTGTCCACTAAATTAAACGTTCGCTATACTCATAATATCCGCAAAGACTCCCGCTGCCGTCACACCTGCACCGGCACCATATCCCTGAATCATCATCGGATACTCTTTATAACGCTCTGTAGTAAGCAGGATAATATTGTTACTGCCTTCCAGTCCGTAGAACGGATGATTGGCCCCTACTTCCTGTAAACCCACAGAAGCCTTCCCGTTTTCGAGCGTAGCAACAAAGCGCCAGTGCTTATTTTCTTTCTCCAATACCTGACGACGGGCTTCAAAGTCTGCATCCAGACTCGGAACACGCTTCCAGAAATCATCCAACGATCCTTCAAAGAAATCATTCGGGACAAAAAGATTCTTCTCTACATCTTCCTGCTCCAGTCTATACCCGGCTTCGCGTGCTAAGATCACTAACTTACGGATTACATCTTTACCACTCAGGTCGATACGTGGATCCGGTTCGGAATAACGCTCTTCCTGTGCCATCTTTATCGTACGGCTAAATGGGATATCAGCACTGATCTTATTGAATATATAGTTCAGCGTACCACTCAGTACAGCTTCAATCTTTAATATCTTGTCGCCACTATGAATCAGGTCATTGATTGTATTGATGATAGGAAGTCCTGCCCCTACGTTCGTCTCAAACAGATATTTCACACCACGCTGACGGGCTATCTGCTTCAATTCGCGATAGTTCTCGTATTTGGAGGAAGCAGCAATCTTATTGGCAGCCACTACCGACACATTGTGCAGCAACAGATCTTTATAAAGCGAGGCTACATCCGGACTGGCAGTACAATCCACAAATACAGAATTGAAAATATTCATACCGATAATCTCATCACGAAGAGACTCAAGCGTACTTTCGGTACCTTTCGCTTCCAACTCTTCCCGGTAATTAGCCAGGTCAAAACCCTGACGGCTGAACATGGCTTTCGTAGCGTCGGCAATACCTACCACATGGAGTTTCAAACCGTTTTCTACTTTCAGCTTTTCCTGCTGACAGCGGATCTGCTCTATCAGGCTACCTCCTACCGTACCAATACCACAGATAAAGAGATTCAGCACCTGATATTCGGACAGGAAGAATGAATCATGAATCACATTCAATGATTTGCGCAATGATTTGGAGTCAACTACAAATGAAATATTTGTCTCCGAAGCTCCCTGTGCACAAGCTATCACATTAATACCATTACGTCCCAATGTACCGAACAATTTACCGGCAATACCCGGTGTGTGTTTCATGTTCTCACCCACAATTGCTACAGTAGCCAGATTTTTCTCTGCCTGAATAGGAGATATTTCACCCATTTCTATCTCTTTGGCGAACTCCTCATTCAACACCTCACAAGCCAGATCGGCGTCGGCATTACGTACACCGATAGAAGTACTGTTCTCAGAAGAGGCCTGAGATACAAGAAATACGCTGATACCATTCTTTGCCAGAGCCTTAAAGATACGATAGTTAACACCAATAACACCCACCATACCAAGACCTTGCACAGTAATCAGGCTGGTGTCATTGATAGAAGAAATTCCTTTAATCGCTTTCGTTTGCGGATCGGAAACTTCCTGTTTGATAACCGTACCCGTACCTTCGGGATTGAATGTATTCTTTATTAATATAGGTATATTCTTATGACAAACCGGGTAAATAGTAGGCGGATATACCACTTTGGCACCGAAGTTACAAAGTTCGGTAGCCTCCACATAACTCAGTTCGTTGATAGTATAAGCAGTAGAAATCACACGTGGATCGGCTGTCATGAATCCGTCTACATCGGTCCATATCTCCAGGCTATCAGCATCCAGAGCAGCAGCAATGATGGCCGCTGTATAATCCGAACCACCCCGTCCAAGGTTAGTAACATCCCCTGTCACTTTGTCCGATGAGATAAATCCCGGTACCAGCGATACTTGCGGAATCACCCGGAAAGCTTCTTTCACCAATTGGTGCGTCAGTTCGGTGTCAAGTGTGTGTTTGGAATGTTTTCTTTCTGTCTTTATAAAAGTGCGCGAGTCAAACCATTGGGCACCTTCAATCAGCTGCGCTACAATGATAGAAGAGAGGCGCTCGCCATAACTTACAATGGTATCCGATGTTTTTGCAGAAAGGTCTTTTATCAGATAAATACCCTGAAAAATATCTTTCAGCTCATTAAGCAGTTCACCTACCTGACGTTGCAACGAAGCCTGATATTCACCTGCGGGAACCACTTCTTTAATCATCTCCACGTGGCGATAAACAATTTCGCGGAACTCACCTTCGTAGGCCGAATCACCTACAGCGGCCATTTTAGAGGTATTAATCAACTTATCGGTAATGCCGCCCAATGCGGAAACAACTACAATAACCGGTTCTCCGGCCGACTCTACTATTCTCTTTACGCTTAAAATGCTGTTCACGGAACCTACGGATGTTCCGCCGAATTTCATTACTTTCATGCAGATACTTTATATTTTCAATGCTTCCTTTTCCGGAAACAATGGTTTATTTACAACTAAAATACTAAATTTGAATTTGCTTACTTCCTGTAAGCGTGATTCACGTAGAAACACAAATACTATCCCTCAACCCCTAAGGGTCATGGTGCACATGGATGTGACTGTATGCGGATAGTACTTCATCATAGTCATTGTTTCTCGTTACTATTTGATAAGATGTCGCAAAAGTAACAATAAAAACATTCAATCTATCACTTTTTGCGATAATTTTCTAATAAAAAGATTTTCTCTGTGGAGCAGTGGCAAATTAGCGCGTTGCACTTTTCTGACATTTTGTTATAAAATATAAGATATATAATTATCTTTGCAGTATTCAACTGCATAAAATACGCTTATGAACCCTTCAAATACTTCCGTATTGTTAATATACACCGGTGGCACGATTGGAATGATAGAAAATGCCGAAACCGGAGCATTGGAGAACTTCAACTTTGAACAGTTGCAGAAGCACGTCCCCGAACTTCAGAAATCAAACTGCAGCATTGATTCTTACCAGTTTGATCCTCCAATGGATTCATCGGACATGGAACCCGAAGCATGGCGGAAGTTAGTACGGATCATTTACGATACATACGATCAGTATAATGGTTTTGTTATCCTGCATGGTACGGACACAATGGCTTTCACAGCCTCAGCATTGAGCTTCATGCTCGAGGGACTAAGTAAACCGGTCATTCTCACAGGATCGCAACTGCCTATCGGAGTATTGCGTACAGACGGCAAGGAAAACCTGATGACGAGCATAGAAATAGCTGCAGCTCAGGACAAACATGGTAATCCGCTTGTCCCTGAAGTATGTATCTTCTTTGAAAATCATCTGATGCGGGGTAATCGTACTACCAAAATGAATGCTGAAAACTTCAATGCTTTCCGTTCTTTCAACTATCCGATACTGGCAGAGGTGGGAATACACATCAAATACAATTATTCTGTTATCCATACCATTCAGGAGAAACAGGAACTGAAACCACATTATTTGCTCGACACCAACATTGCCGTATTAAAACTCTTTCCCGGCATACATGAGAATGTAGTAGCAGCCACACTTACCATCGACGGATTAAGAGCCGTGGTATTAGAGACCTATGGTTCGGGCAATGCGCCCCGTAAGCAATGGTTCCTCCGCCTGCTGCGTGAAGCAAGTGCACGAGGAATTGTGATAGTCAACGTCACTCAATGCAGTGCCGGAACAGTGGAAATGGAGCGATATGAAACCGGTTATCATTTGTTGGAATCGGGCATTGTCAGCGGATACGACAGTACCACTGAATCCGCTGTCACCAAACTGATGTTCTTACTGGGACACGGATACAGCCCCGAAGAAGTGCGGGAACAAATGGCACGCCCCATAGCGGGGGAGATTACATTATAATTCACCACCGTTTTCACCACAGAGGACGCAGAGGACACAGAGCTTTAAGTATTGGAATCATTAGTCCCTAACCGTTAAGATTTTAATTACTCTGTGTCCTTTGCGTCCTCTGTGGTGAAAACAATGGTGAATTTATGACTAATATTAAATAAAACTCTGTGAGACTCTGCGTTACTCTGTGGTGAATTTACTACTTTTGTCCATCTTATAAAGTAAAGGACAAAAAGAATGGCCAAAGAAAAAACCGTATATGTATGCAGCAATTGTGGACAGGACTCTCCCAAATGGGTAGGAAAATGTCCTTCGTGTGGCGAATGGAACACGTATGTAGAAGAGATAGTCCGGAAAGAACCGACAAACCGCCGCCCCGTATCGGGCATAGAAACAGCCAAAGCCAAACCTATTACTTTAAATGAAATAGAAGCAGATGACGAGCCACGTATCGACATGCACGACGAAGAGTTAAACCGTGTATTAGGGGGTGGTCTTGTCCCGGGTTCACTGGTACTGATAGGTGGTGAACCGGGCATCGGGAAATCGACTCTTGTACTTCAAACAGTACTGCGTATGCCCGAAAGACGTGTCCTTTATATCTCCGGTGAAGAGAGCGCCCGGCAATTAAAATTACGTGCCGATCGCCTGACAACTGCTTCCAGTGATTGCCTCATCGTGTGTGAAACCTCTCTGGAGCAGATCTATGTGCATATCAAAAATACCAATCCCGATTTAGTCATCATAGACTCTATACAAACCATTTCTACAGAGAATATCGAATCTTCTCCCGGTAGCATTGCACAGGTACGTGAATGTTCGGCATCCATTCTCCGTTTTGCCAAAGAGACCCATACGCCGGTACTGCTTATCGGGCATATCAACAAGGAAGGCAGTATTGCCGGACCAAAGGTACTGGAACATATCGTAGATGCCGTACTTCAGTTTGAAGGCGATCAGCACTATATGTATCGTATCCTGCGAAGTATTAAAAACCGCTTTGGAAGTACAGCAGAACTGGGCATTTATGAAATGCGGCAAGACGGACTCCGGCAAGTCAGTAACCCGTCGGAATTGCTCCTTTCGCAAGACCACGAAGGTATGAGCGGTGTAGCTATTGCCTCTGCCATCGAAGGGGTACGCCCATTTTTGATTGAAACACAGGCATTGGTCAGCTCTGCCGTATATGGTAACCCGCAACGCTCTGCCACAGGTTTCGATCTTCGCCGTATGAATATGCTGTTGGCTGTACTCGAAAAACGGGTAGGCTTTAAACTGGCACAAAAAGACGTATTTCTCAACATTGCCGGAGGACTGAAAGTGAATGATCCCGCCATTGATCTTGCCGTTATCAGCGCTATCCTCTCCTCCAACATGGATGCATCTATCGAACCGGAAGTTTGCATGGCCGGTGAGATCGGACTATCCGGTGAAATACGCCCGGTAAACCGGATCGAACAACGCATCGGTGAAGCAGAAAAGTTAGGATTTAAACGCATCCTGTTACCTAAGCATAATCTGCAAGGAATTGATACAAAGAAAATAAAGATAGAGTTGGTACCGGTAAGGAAGGTGGAAGAAGCATTCAGGACACTATTCGGATGATTCACCACAGAGGACACAGAGGGCACAGAGTTCAATTTAGAAAACAAAGAAATGGAAGATATTAATATACTCACTAATAAGGTTCTTGGTCTTGCTTTTGAAGTACACACACAATTAGGGGCGGGATTATTGGAAAGTACATATGAAACCTGTCTATATCACGAACTTATAGAAACAAATATACAAGTAGAAAGACAAAAAAAGCTGCCAATCATTTACAAGGGCATCAAACTGGACACCGACTACAGGATAGACTTATTAATTGATAAGCGGCTTATTATAGAGTTGAAAAGTGTAGAGGCATTACAGCCTGTACACTCAGCTCAAATATTAACATATATGAAGCTTAGTAATCTCAAATATGGATTATTACTGAACTTCAATGTACCAAGGCTCAAAAATGGCATTAAGCGTTTTATATTATAAACTAATTAAACTCTGTGACCTCTGCGTCCTCTGTGGTGAATCATGATACAAGAATATCAGTTACGTCTACTCCCCGAAATAGCTGCCAACGAGCAGCGATTAAAGGAATATTTATCAAAAGAAAAAGGATTAAGTTTTAAGAATATTACTGCTACACGTATTCTGAAACGAAGTATTGATGCGCGGCAACGTACTATTTTTATCAATCTGAAGGTACGGGCCTATATTAATGAAATGCCTGCGGATGATGAATACGAACGAACCGTATATAATAATGTGGAAGGCAAGCCACAGGTTATTATAGTGGGTGCAGGTCCTGGCGGACTATTTGCAGCTCTGAGACTTATTGAATCAGGGCTTCGCCCCATTGTGGTAGAGCGTGGAAAAGATGTACGCGAACGTAAAAAAGATCTCGCACTGATAAGCCGGGAGCACGCTGTAAATCCGGAATCAAATTATAGTTTCGGAGAAGGAGGTGCAGGAGCCTATTCTGACGGAAAACTTTATACCCGAAGTAAAAAACGGGGAAATGTAGACAAAATACTAAATGTATTCTGCCAGCATGGAGCTTCTACTGCAATTCTTGCCGACGCACATCCGCATATCGGTACAGACAAACTGCCACGAGTCATTGAAAACATGCGTAATACCATTATCAATTGTGGAGGTGAAGTGCATTTTGAGACACGAATGGATGCACTGATCATCGAGAACGAGGAGGTAAAAGGTATTGAAACAAATACAGGAAAAACATTTCTCGGTCCGGTAATACTGGCTACAGGACATTCGGCACGTGATGTATATCGCTGGCTGGCAACCAACAACGTAACGCTTGAGGCAAAAGGAATAGCCGTTGGTGTCCGTCTGGAGCATCCTGCAGAATTGATAGACCAGATACAGTATCACAATAAAAACGGTCGGGGAAAGTACTTGCCTGCTGCCGAATATAGCTTCGTAACACAGGTAGAAGGACGAGGTGTATACAGTTTCTGTATGTGTCCCGGCGGTTTTATCGTTCCTGCTGCCAGCGGCCCCGAACAGGTGGTAGTCAACGGAATGTCTCCTTCCAACCGTGGTTCACGATGGAGTAATTCGGGGATGGTGGTAGAGGTACAACCGGAGGACTTAGACAATGGACAGTGGACAATGGACAATGGACAGTTGGCTGCGCAGTCCAACTGTCAATTGTCAACTGTCAAATCTCAACTCCTAAAAGTGTTACACTTTCAGGAAGAACTGGAACGGCAAGCCTGGTTACAGGGTGGGATGAGGCAAACGGCTCCGGCACAACGCATGGTGGACTTTACACGAAAGAAACTGAGCTATGATTTACCGGACTCCTCCTATAGTCCGGGATTGATATCTTCCCCCTTACACTTCTGGATGCCGGAGTTTATCAGTAAACGCTTGTCACAAGGCTTTCAGCAATTCGGACGGATGAGTCACGGTTTTCTTACCAACGAAGCAGTAATGATCGGAGTAGAAACGCGTACTTCTTCTCCTGTGCGTATTGTACGCGATAAAGATACGCTGCAGCATGTAACAGTCCGCGGCTTATTCCCTTGCGGTGAAGGAGCAGGATATGCGGGAGGAATTGTATCTGCGGGAGTTGACGGAGAACGTTGTGCAGAAGCAGTTGCAAACTATTTAAATCATTAATTCAATAATTGAGAGTTATGAAGAACATTATTTTTTCTCTAACTATAGGAGTAATTCTCCTATTTAAATCAGTATCATTCAATTGTTATGCACAAGCCGATACCACCTTTCTATCTAAAAATGGAAACAGAAAGGTATATATCGAAAACAACAGAAAATCAGAAGCTTTCCAAAAATTACTCGACCCCACAATTCAAGAAAAAGCCTATCCGGAACTGAGACAATACAGACTGGAAGAACTGAAAGAAAGCGAGAAGATATTAAAACAGGCTCATCCACAAACTATTACAAAACATAATTTATATGAACTGCCGGAAGATTGGATTGCTCTTCATTCTTATAAAGGGAAATACTATGTTTATTCTCCATGCCAAATAGAGACTCCTACAAACCGGTGGCTCACAGATTCTTGCCTTTACTATAAATACCTGGACGGTCCTTTTCCTGTAATCATTAAATCAGTGGAAAAGAAATCTGCTAATCTATATGATATAAAATTATGGAATGTCATTCAACATCCGGATAACAGTCTGGCTTTGGATGAATTGCAGATCCACATCATTGATGAGAAAAGAAAAATTTCTATTTGGGAATATAAAAGTTATCAAGGTGAGTCAACCTACGAACTGCTAATACCAAGGAAATCAGCACAGTATTTCGATTTAATCGTTTGTGACTGCCAAGACTTAGATAGTGAATTTGATTTTGATTCCATAGATCTTCCAAACCTTATTTTATCTCATTAAACCTATGAACCACAAACCTGAAATCGCTATCGTTGAAGCGAATACACTTACAGCACTCGGTCTGAAAATGATATTGGAAGAGATTATTCCAATGGCAATTATACGTACTTTCCATAGTTTTGGTGAGCTGACGGATGACACTCCCGACATGTATGCGCACTATTTTATAGGCGCACAAGTATATGTGGAGCACAATGCTTTTTTTCTACCCCGGAAAAAGAAAACAATTGTTCTGGCAGGAGAAAGCCACTCTCTCCAGCTATCTGCCGTACGCGTACTGAATATTTATCAATCAGAAGAGCAGTTGGTGAAAGATATTCTGAAACTTCACCAACATGCTCATCACGACGGACATCCGGCTGAGGCCATACCACCAATGCCAGTTATTGAACATGAATTGTCTGCACGGGAGATTGAAGTGCTTGTATTGATAACCAAAGGTCTCATCAATAAAGAGATAGCTGATAAACTAAATATCAGTCTGACCACTGTTATCACCCATCGGAAAAATATTACGGAGAAACTGGGTATCAAATCTGTCTCCGGGCTAACAATTTATGCCGTAATGAACGGCTATGTAGAGGCTGACCGGATTTAAAAATGTACAACGATCATACCACCGTATTCCTTTGAAAAATGATTGTAATAAGGAGAAGCAGCCAGATTTACTCTACTCTTTTTCTTATCCAACCCAAACAATTTCTTTTCAAAAGGCAGGAGCCAGTATCCGATCCGTGCACTTAATATACCAATTCCTGCACCGGCCAGAACATCATTGCACCAATGTCGTTCATTATAAAGTCGCAGGAAGGCTACCCCACAGGCAATAGTATATGCACCTATACCATAAAGCGGAGAGGAATCTTTATACTCCATCCGAACCAACTCAGCTCCCATAAAAACGGTGGCAGTATGTCCCGAAGGAAAGGAATTAAAAGCTGTTCCGTCCGGACGTTGTTCATCTACCGCCCACTTCACCGCATTAACCATAATCCCCATAGCTGCATAAGAAGTGGTAGTAATCAATACACGGTCCACATAACTGTGCTTAGCCTTTGCCCCCAGCAGACTTAATCCGAAGTTCGCAATAACGGGTACATATTGTATATAATCATCGGCATGAAAATAGCGTCCATTGCGCCATCCGGCAATGTCATCACGCACCTCCCTGTTCAGAGATTTCAACCAGGGATTGGCTACTCCAAGTGCCCCTACAGTGATGAGTGAAGCAGGTAGTATTAATTGTGAAGGACGGAAGGAATGGCCCCGTTCAGTGATTTTCAGAGAGTCTGTCGAAGCCGTTTGTGCCCACAACTGAAACGGGCATAGTAATATTATAAGAAGAAAAAGCAATTTGATTTTCATCTTTTATTGTTGTAAATAAAATGAATACTGAATGTTAACTGTCGCTGTGCATTTCTGTCTCAGAAACACAACAGGTACACATCCGCTTCAGCCTTTACAACTTCAAAAAAGAGGAAAGCAAAACAAGATCCGCCCCATTGCATTCCCCCGGTCATATAAAAATTCTTGGTCGTTTTTTCTATAAGAGAAATGCAAATGAGTTATTTCTAACTGTTATATGTCGTTTGATCTTATTTATACCATAGGCAATACTGTTTTAGAAGGGATTAATAAAAAAAGTGTGTTCCCGACACTATCCAGACTATAGTTAGGTACGACCAAGTAACCTATGACCGACTGAATATATCGATGGAACACACCCTGTTTCAGGGCGCATCCACAAAGCATATTCTTTCGGTCCGTTAAAATTGGTCGTTTCACTATAGAAAGAATGACAATGCAAACACTCCGTATCTTGTTTTTTTTATCTTTAAATAAAGACTCTACTTTATTTAATGTTTATCGAAAGACAAAAATAAGAATATCTTTCTTTATAGACAAACTTTATTTGCATAATCCTTATAAACCAGATACAGGAGTAAGTCCCCCTATTTTCAGATTCGCATATACTCCCAATGCATATTCTGTTATTTCAATATATATTCGGAATATTTCGTCTAAATTCCGCAATAACCCCTTACCTCATATGTATAACAAACAAATATTGAGTTATATCTTACAGAAAGCGATATAATATTGCAAGCTTGCAGCCAGAGAGTTTTGTACCTTAGCATCCTAAAATTATAGATTGATTATTATGAGAAAATTATTGTTACTGCTAGTAATTCTGAGTTGTAACCCTCTTCTGGCAAAAAAGTACTATTTCACCCCCGGGGAGAGTGAATCTTTGAAAAGGATATTAAGTGAAGGGAAACTACTCCCTGGTGACGAAGTCATTCTTAAAGACGGAGTTTTCAAAAATCTGCAGAAAGTGCTCTTCCAGGCAAAAGGAACTGTACAGGATTCAATAAAACTGAAAGCCGAGCACCCCGGAAAAACAATCATATCGGGTGCATTGGATTTTAAAGTCTATGGCGAATATCTGCAAATAGAAGGTTTGTGTTTTCTGAAAGCATGGGCATTGGCTTTCAATATGATTGATTTTCAGAAAGAAGCAGGGAAGTATGCTTCACACTGTCGTTTCACCAATTGCGTGATTGATGACTGTAACGATCCGGACAAGAGTGAACAGCCTGCAACAAACGGACAGCAACCCGCTTCCGTGAGCGAATACTGGCTCGGACTCCGAGGCGAAAACAACCGGGTAGACCATTGTTACTTTGCCAACAAACGAATTGGCGGATTGGTACTGCAAGTATGGCTCGATGAAGATAATCATCTGAATAATCACCAGATAGATCACAACCTGTTCGGTATGCGTAAACCCTATGGTGGAAACGGTGCCGAGATCATTCGCATCGGGCATTCATGGTCTTCTCAACTGGAATCACGCACCGTTGTAGAAAACAATGTATTTCTGCACTGCGACGGAGAGAGTGAAATCATTTCGGTAAAATCGTGTCATAATGTACTCCGTCGAAATCTGTTTTATGAGTCAAGAGGAGGTTTGGTATGCCGGCACGGTCATTACAATGTGCTTGAATCCAACACCTTTATCGGTAATAATATAAAAGGTACAGTAGGAATCCGCATTATCAACCAAGGACATACAGTATATGATAACTACATGAGTAAACTGAATGGTTTCGGTCTGTTGGTACGCATTGGCATCTTTGAGAAACCTACTGCCGATACAGACATAAAAAAAGAACCGTTGACCTCTTACCACCGGGTAGAAAATGTAGATATCGCCTATAACCATTTTATCAACTGCCGGGTGTTGGAATTCGGTTCGGGTAAAGGAGATAAAGCACCCCGTAACCTACGTTTTGCCAATAATACCATCTACAACTCAACCCCAAATGTGAGAATCTTTCGTCCGGAAGAGGTTATGCCAGGTATTACTTTTCTGGATAATACTTATTATTTTGAAAATAAAGAGCCAATCGGGCTACCCGGATTTATGGAAGGTAAAATACCAGATACCCTCTTAACTTTAGAGAATGAAAAAGTAGAAAAATCTATCAACGGAATAGGTCCGGTGTGGTATGCGCCCAATACTGCTGAGATAACTTATATAAGGAATAAAGCGCTTCCCGGAGTTACGGCAAGCGATGTTAATTATTAAAACACAGATAATTTGCATAATCCTAATAAATGAGGATTGTGTAACTGATAAGTTTCCCGTTCCTTTGCAAGCAAAATAATATATGATGAAAAGAAACAGTATTCTAATTGCTCTAACTCTCTTGACGGCAAGTACCGTATGGGCCGAAGAAGTACCTAAAGACACGATTAAAGTAGTAGACGTAGAAGAGGTGCTCGTTATTGCATCACCCAAAGAAAACCGCAAACTCCGCGAATTGCCTACAGCCAGTACCCTCCTGTCACAACACGATATGCAAGCCAATCAGGTAACTAATCTGAAAGGTCTGACAGCACTGGTCCCTAATCTGTTTATCCCCGACTATGGTTCAAGGTTGACATCAGCCATTTATATCCGTGGTATCGGTTCACGCATCAACACTCCTTCAGTGGGACTTTATGTAGATAATGTTCCTTATATAGACAAATCAGCCTTCGACTTCAACTATGCGGATATTGAACGTATCGATGTACTTCGTGGGCCTCAGGGAACACTGTACGGACGTAACACCATGGGAGGACTTATCCGCGTACACACTAAATCGCCATTCAGCTATCAGGGTACAGACCTTAGACTGAGTGCCGGGACATATGGTAATTATAACGCATCAGTAACTCACTATCACCGTATGTCTGAGCAATTTGCTTTCTCAGTCGGAGGATTTTACGAACATGCAGACGGGTTCTTCAAAAACTCTGCCAAAAATAATAAGAAAACAGATCGTATAAACGCCGGAGGTGGACGTATCCGTGCTATCTATCTGCCTACGGAAAATCTAAAACTTGATTTGAATGTAAACTATGAGTATAGCGATCAAGGAGGATATCCTTATTTTTACACAGGAAAAGTAGACGAAAAAGAAAAGGGAAACGACCTGCGCAAAGATAAAATAGGTCTGATTTCATATAACGACGAAAGCAGTTACTATCGCAGTTTATTAAACGCCAGTGCTAACATCGAATATCAGGCACAATACTTCACGCTCAGTGCCGTAACCGGTTATCAGCATCTAAAAGACCGCATGTTACTCGATCAGGATTTCACAGAGAAAAACATTTTTACGCTCAACCAACAACAAAGATTAAATACCATCTCCGAAGAGATTGTTATGAAATCTAAAGCCGGGCAAAACTGGCAGTGGACGAATGGCATATTTGGCTTCTACCAGTGGTTGAATACTGACGGCCCCGTTGAATTTAAAGAAGAAGGAGTAAAAGAAGTTATTGAAGATAATGCCAACAATAATTTTCCCTCTTCTCCTGGTGCTCCTACCATGAGACTTACAGTTAATAACCCTACATTAAATGTCAGTGGTAATTTTGATACCCCTACATTCAGTACCGCCATTTATCATCAGTCCACCTACAACAACTTTCTTATAAAAGGACTTTCCATTACTGCCGGTTTGCGTCTTGATTATGAAAAAATGTCAATGAATTATACCTCTGCCAGTACTCCAATGGATTTCAATTTCAAATTCTATATGCAGATGCCTCCTCCAAGACCAACTATTGACCTTGAAGCAAAAAATATGATAGCACCGGCAAGTTTTAACGGTAAACTCTCAAATGATTACTTGCAATTACTTCCCAAGTTCGCTATTCAGTATGAATGGAAAAAGGGAAATAATGTATATGTTACCGCTTCACGTGGATATCGTTCGGGAGGATACAATGTCCAAATGTTCTCCGACCTCATACAATCACAACTGAAAAACTCAATGAAAGCCGCCATGATAAGCAATGAAACATTCGCATCTATGGCAAATATGATTGAGACGATGATGCCGGATGAGGAGATCGACATAAAGGCTTCGACTACCTACAAACCCGAATACTCATGGAATTACGAAGTCGGTTCGCACCTCACTCTGTGGGAAGGACGCTTATGGGCCGATCTCGCCGCTTACTATATGGATACCAAAGACCAGCAGATATCCCAGTTTGCCGAAAGTGGATTGGGACGTATCACCATCAATGCCGGAAAGAGCCGTAGCTTCGGTGCAGAAGCTTCGCTACGCGCCAGTATCACAGACGCCTTCAGTATGAATGCATCTTATGGATATACCTATGCTACCTTCACCGATTATATAGTCAATCAGAAAGATGAAGACGGAAAATTAGTCAAGAAAAGCTATAATGGCAATTATGTCCCCTTTGTCCCCAAACATACCCTCAGCGTAGGTGCACAATATATCTTCCGTATCGCCCCACACCACTGGCTGGACCGCGTACAGATAAATGCAAACTACAATGCTGCCGGACGTATCTACTGGACAGAAGAGAATAATGTCAGTCAGGCATTTTACGGAACTCTGAACGGACGTGTCAGCCTGGAAAAAGGAAACGGTGCCATTGCATTCTGGGTACGTAATGCATTGAACAAAGAATATCAGGCATTTTATTTTGAATCAATGGGCAATGGATTTATGCAAAAAGGACGTCCCATGCAACTGGGAGTAGATGTACGTTGCCGCTTCTAAAACACAATCGTAATCGTCTAAAAACCAGCGTTTATAAGAGTGTACACTTTTGTTATACAAGAATGTACACTCTTGTCATACTAAAATGTACATTCCTGCTATACTAAAGTGTACACTCTTGCATTCCTTCATTTTACTTGCAAAAAAAATCATTACATCAAGATTGTCTGAAATACGCTGTTCATTCTCTGTGTTGTCACATCTTATATCCGGTCGATATATATGTCGTAGAGAAACGTAGTGAAACTCTACGAGAAAAAACGAGACCACATAGTACATTGATACACAACCATTTAACAATCCATAAATTTGTCTGTTATTTTCACTATCAAAATCTATTTTCTTTCTATTTTCAAAGCCTCGCAAACTATCTGAAATAATTACAAAGAAAAAAGCCATAAGAAGATAAATTAAGAAGCAGCAGTGTAACCAATCAGTATGTTACCATATTACCACGCTGGCACATTATTCGTTTATAGCTCCACAATGCGGACAGACTCCCTTCTCCCGTAATTTCCCGCCACAACGTCCACACCGGTATTTATACCTGCTACTTTTATGCAGTTTTTTCGCAAACAGCCACACAAAGCAGAAAAGAAAAAGATAACCGATATAAATGTGTGTAGTCAGAATAAAAAAGAAATAACAGAAAATACAGCAAGAAGTCAATCCAAGCAAATAGAAGACAGCGGCAGCCGAAGTCAGTTGCCGGAACAGATCATCGAGCACTGCCAGAAAGACAATAAGAAAAATCCAGATGCTCAACAGGAACACCGACAAAACAAGCGGTACCTTAAAAGGTGAAAGTGTAGGATTAAAATAAAAATGTTGCCATGTATCAGGTACAAAGACCTGCATCGACTCATAAATTGTGGCACTAAACGCCATCAACAGACAAAGAAAAAGCGGATAAATACTATCAATGTCATTGAAATAAACCATCTGTAGTTGCTTCCGCCGAAAAGCACGAAAAAGATAAACACCCACGAACAAGGCAAAGACAATCACAAAATAAGAGGCATGGGTATCACTGAACAAATAAATAAACTGAGATATACTATCGGTAGGTACAAAAGACTTTATCAATTCCGTTTCACGCATCCATCCCTGGATTTCCTGTGAATGGGCCAGTTTTACCCATATACTATCCACGCTGTCTGCCGGATGAACAGCGAACTCTGCCACTACAACACGGTCTCCCCGGTGAAGACTGACAAAAGAATCCTTCACAGGCAAACGTTCCAAAACAACAGAATCTGTTTGTACTTCCAGATTCGTGTTATAGGTATAATGCCGTTCAAATAAATAAGTAAGAGAATCCTTCGCCCTATCGCTCATTCCTTCGGCAGAAAGATCGGGACGGGGATAATGGCAGGCTGCAAACAAAAAAAGAGTCATCACAGAGTAGCACAAAGCAACACAAAGCTTCCTGAAATTGCTCTTCGTGTTACCATGATTCATTCTATGATACCTTGTTTTCATAATGCGGCACTCACTTTCATCTGGCAAATCTTACAATCAAATGATAGCCGGAAACGTTTTCCATCCGTCCCTACCAAGTAATAAGGTTCTTTATAGGGCGAGCGTTCACGCTGGTGAACAGGACACCAACCCATACTATAACGCAAGCAATGTTTGCAAAACATAAGGACAGCCTCTTCCACCGCCTGTTTCTCATAAGCAGGCGCAATATCTTTCACACCATGATCCTGATAGAAAGAAGCAGCACGGGTGTTCATCACATTGCCTAAATAAGAAAGCGTCTGTTGCGGATAAGCGTGTGTGGTTGGTTTTAAGGCAGCCAGTTCACGATGAAATGTCATTCTGCGGACAGCTATCAGTTTATCGACCACCTGCCTGCGGAGATCGGAAAGTACAGAGGCCGGAATAAACCAATTCCCGGTAAAGTCAATATCTATCCGCATTGCCTCAAAGGGAGTATTTCCCAGTTTGGATAGCTGGTTTTTGAGATTATCCTCCTGGGGGGTACGGGCAAGTTCCTTATCACGAGGCAATGTAAGCGTCACACTATTATCATCTTCATCTGTCATAGTAAGGGAGAAACCAAAGTTATTCTCCGCCAGCAAAATAGAAACGGCAATCTTTCTTTCAGAAGACTTATGGGCAAGTACGCGTTCGAACTCCTTATCAAAATTACGATACAATACAGTCCGGGGTTTAATACGGGGCATCTCCTGCGGATACAGCTTATTGCCATCAACGCGATTGATACGAAATCCTTGTAAACGCCCCTGTTCATCAATGTAACAAACGCCATCACCGTTATTAAAAGATTTCAGCCCGGCCACCGTAAGATAGTTTCCACGAGTCTCTTTCATCGTACCCATTTCTTCTCCTAACGACTTGGGAGTATCAAAAGAAAAAATCTCTTTACTCCGACCCTTCAAAAAATAATGCGTAAAACCACGGCTAAAGCTCTTATCCAACTGAGGTTTAAACTCAAAACGACAGGAACCGGAAGAGGCACGGACATACTCTTTACGCCGGGTGAAAATGGTATCCAGTTTCTGACGATAGGCAGCAGTAACATTTTTCACATAAGAGACATCCTTCAACCGTCCTTCAATCTTCAAAGAAGTGACTCCGGCATCCAGCAACGCCTCCAGTTCCTCGCTTTGGTTAAGGTCTTTCAGCGAAAGCAAATGCTTATCTTTCACAATTATCTTACCATCAGCATCGACCAGGCTAAAAGGCAAACGGCAGAATTGCGCACACTCGCCACGATTGGCACTCCGGCCAAAACAGGCTTGACTAACATAACACTGACCACTATAACTGACGCACAAAGCACCATGTACAAAGACTTCAAGCGCCGTGTCAGGGCAGGCTTCGTGTATTTTACTTATCTCCCGCAAAGAAAGTTCACGGGCAAGTACTACCTGACGGAATCCCGTATCGGCAAGAAACTTAACTTTATCCGCCGTCCGGTTATCCATCTGTGTACTGGCATGCAACGGGATAGGCGGCAAATTTAATTGCGTGATCGCCATATCTTGTACGATCAACGCATCCACTCCTATCCGATACAATTCTCCTATCATCTCTTCTGTCTCTTTCAACTCTTCTTCTTTCAGAATTGTGTTGACAGTGACATAGATACGTGCATTGTACAGATGCGCATGCTCTACAAGGGCAGCAATATCATCCAACGAGTTGACAGCAGCAGCACGGGCACCAAACTTTGGTGCACCAATATATACAGCATCCGCTCCGTGATTAATAGCTTCTATTCCACATTCCAGATTCTTAGCCGGAGCCAGAAGTTCTATTTTACGCTGCTTTATCATTTTATATCATTAATATCGTAAGGAGTTTCCTGATAAACAAAGTAGTTCAACCAGTTTGAAAATAACAAATTGGCATGAGCACGCCAACGCACAACAGGCCCCTTCTCCGGATCATCGTCTATATAATAATTACGCGGCACATCAATCGGCAGTCCTTTTGCCAGATCCCGCCTATACTCCGTATCAAGCGTTAACGGAGAATATTCCGAATGCCCGGTTACAAAGAATTCGCGCCCTCCACGAGCCATTACCATATATACTCCTGATTCATCCGATTCGGAAAGCAATGTCAATTCAGATACTTTAAGAATATCCTCTTTACGCACTTCCGTATGACGGCTGTGAGGAACATAAAAAGTATCATCAAATCCACGGAAGATAGCTTGCAACGGATCGAGGGTACGGTGCTCGAAGATACCGAACATCTTTTTATCTAAAGCATATTTAGGAACACCGTAATGGTGATACAAACCAGCCTGAGCCGCCCAGCAAATATAAAGCGTCGAAGTGACATGCGTACGTGCCCAATCGAAGATTTCCATTATCTCATCCCAATAACTGACTTCTTCAAAGTCCATCTGCTCCACCGGAGCACCGGTAATAATCATACCATCATACTTCTCGCCACGCATTTTATCAAAGTCCGTATAAAAGGTCTTCATATGTTCGACAGGCGTATTCTTGGATGTATGACTCTTTATTTTCATAAACGAGATTTCCACCTGGAGTGGTGTATTGGACAATAGACGCACCAGATCAGTCTCTGTGGTTATTTTCAACGGCATCAGGTTCAGAATTACAATCCGCAACGGACGTATATCCTGTTGTGTCGCACGCGAGTTGTCAATCACAAAGATATTTTCTTCCTTCAGCAATTCTATCGCAGGTAGCTTATCAGGTAAATTTAATGGCATGAGGGTATTTACTATTTACGATTTAACGATTTACGATTGCCATTCGGCAAATTCTTTGCAAAAATAACGATTTCACCACAGAGTAACACAGAGTTTCACAGAGAAATATGTTCAAAAGAGATAAAACTCTGTGAAACTCAGTACTACTCTGTGATGAACTTATTCGAAGTAGAAAGTCAATACAATCATCCGGGACTTTACTTTATCCAGAGATTCGGTGAACTTCATTAATGATTTATCAGTAAGATCAGGGCGCTTTTTCTCCAGCAGGTTGGCTAATCCGAAGCAGAATTTCAACTCTGGTATCAGCTTAAAAAAAGGAAGATATAAGTCACAGCCAAGGCCGACTTCGATATAACAATCAAAAGGCTTCACCAACAGCGGACGGGCATTTTTTACACTCAAATCAAAGGTAGGACTAAGGCCAAGCATCGCATAAGGACGATAGTTATTGAAGCGTTCGGCGCTGAATTTCATATCAATAGGGAATGCAAGGTAAGCCGATTTTACATTTTGAGAAACCGTTTCACCACTTGTCTGCTCACGGAATACCACTCTCTTATCACCAAAATGAAGCGTGGGAATCAGGCGGAGCGCCATGTATTTATTCAAATATAATTCTCCTAACACACCGACCGAAAATCCCGGAGAGTATTCGGGTACATCAGCAAACCAGACCTGCCCGTCCTCGGTGACATAACCATTGTTTACAAACTTAAGATCCTGCATATGGATACCTGCCAGAAAACCATAATGCCAGATCCGCTGGTCAATATACGGGCGGTTCTGTACCTTACGCTTTTGGGCAGAGGCACCTGCCACCAACAGCGAAACTATGAGAAGTAACACGATTCGTTTCACAATAATAAAAACGATTTTATAGTTAAATTATTGTTTCGCTTATTTAGAAGCGGTACAAATTAAAGGATTTTAATCAAGATTGAGATCAACTAATGAATAAAACGTGTATTTTTGCCCAATAAATTAGTACTAATAATTTAAATTTTAAAGAAAATGGCTTACGTAATTAGTGACGATTGTATTGCTTGCGGAACTTGTATTGACGAGTGTCCGGTAGAAGCTATCTCTGAAGGCGATATCTACTCTATTAACCCGGATGTATGTACAGACTGTGGCACTTGTGCTGATGTTTGTCCTTCTGAAGCAATTCACCCGGCTGAATAATACAATCAGACAAAAGAACTGTGAAAGCTGCTTTTCCATTTCAGGGAAGCAGCTTTTTTTATTGATACGCACATCCGCAGAAGAAAAAAGAACCACCAGCTAAGTGTTTTCCTCCCATCCGCTGTTTTATCTATATAAAGAACCTTTTATTACCTAATAACATCAATATCATGAGAAAATTACTACTACTCTCATTACTCCTTTCTTCTTCTGTCTGTGCCCAACGGGCAGACAATTACAAGCCCGATAATAAAAATGTGGTTTTCACTGAGACAAATCTTCCTATCGTGTTTATCAATACACAAGGACAAATGATTGATCGGGACAACCGGATTACTGCCAAAATGAAAATAATAGATAATGGAGAAGGTGAACTGAATTACATGGATACCATTGCCCACCCCAACCAGAAAGCAGACTATACCGGGTATATAGATTTAAAATATCGTGGCAACTCTTCTTTTACCAACTCCGATAAGAAGCCGTATGCCATCCGCGCATTAGACAAACCATTGGAAGATGGTGGCAAAAAGCAAAAAGTATCTATGCTTGGCATGGGCAAAGACAATGACTGGGCACTATTGGCGCCATATGCAGACAAAAGTATGATCAGAGACGTGTTTGCCTTCACGTTAGCAAGACCTTTCTTTGAATATGTACCTACCGGAAAATACTGTGAAATGATCATGGACGGTACTTATTACGGAGTGTTTATTTTATCTGAAAGAGTAAGGAAAGGTAAATTTCGTTTAGATCTGCCGGATCCGGGTGATAGTGATGATGCTCTGACAGGAGGCTACCACATGGAAGTAGACAGGGATGACGAACCGGTTTATTACTCTAAGCATACTCCGGTCAATTCAAAAGGAACTCCTATTTATGGAAAGAAAATCTCTTTCCAATATAAAAACATGGATCAGGATGAGTTTAGTAAAGCACAATTAAACTATATCCATGGATACATTGACGCTTTTGAAAACAGTCTGGCTGCCACCGATTATAAGAATCCGGAAACCGGATATAGAAAATATATCGACGTCACATCTTTTATAGATTATATGTTATCAACAGAATTTTGCCACAACGTAGATGGTTATCGCCTGAGTACTAACCTATATAAATACAGAGACAGCAAAGACCCTAAATTCAAAACATCTTTATGGGATATGAATTTAGGGTTTGGTAATGCAGACTATAGTGAAGGCTGGAGATCGGATACATGGGCATACAACTTCAATGATGTATCACCGGGTGACAATCAGTTAGTCCCGTTCTGGTGGTATAAGTTACTCAAAGACGATTCTTTTATGAAAGAGGTAAAAGAACGCTGGGAACTGTATCGTGAAACGAGCTATTCCGACGAACACATCGAACAAACCATTGATTCATTGACTGCATTATTAAATGCCAAAGGAGCACAAGGACGTAATTCACAAGCCTGGCCAAGATGGGGAAGATACGTATGGCCCAACAAGTACGTAGCAAAATCTTATGATGATGAAATATCTTATCTGAAAAGCTGGATAAACGAACGGCTGATTTTCATGGACAGAGCTTTTCTTGGAAAAGAACCCGAAACGCCGGAATATACTCAGCTGGTCGTTAGTTCAGGATTCAATGAAGATGTTATAGCAGAAGCACTTCCTGCCGTCAGTTATTCTACAACCTCTCTCGATAATCAAGGCTGGATTTATTATTCTTCGGCAGTTCAGGAACAAGGATCATTGCCTGCTGACGGTACTATTATTTCCAATACCGGTGTCAAATACCAGCTTGCTGCATATGACAAGAAAAATGCCGCCGTATTAAAAGAAGAGGCTGCAATAACCCTGCATTTTGAGGGTACTCCACAAACTGAAGCTCTGCATCTCCTATCAACCTGTACAGACGGTAGTTCCTTAATAGACGTAACCGTATATTATACAGATGCTACTCATTCCAATACCCAGACTGTTTCGGTAGGTGACTGGTTCAGTGATGATCCCACAGGCAAGGCAGTATACAATCTGGACAGGATTGCCCTGACCGGTGACAAGCTGGACGGACGCCGCAAATTCTGTATGTTTGAACAGAAAATAGCTACTAACAAAAATAAAGTAATAGCATCTCTGAAAATCGAAAATGCAGGAAACGGGCATCCAAGTATATTTGCCGTCACAAAAGAAGGAAAAGAGTCAGGTGGAACTGTGGGAATCGGCAATACCGTTTGCAGCAATACAGCAAGTGTATACCCCAACCCTATTACCAACGGTGAGGCATTAACCATTGAAACAATCTCAGGTTCATCTATCCGATTGACTACAATGCAAGGAGCTACCCTAATACAGTTAAAAGCAACAGATAATGTTATAAAATTGCCAGTCAATAACCTTTCTCAAGGTATATATCTATTAACCATCACCAATAATGCAGGTAAACAAATCTTCAAAATAATAATGAAATAAAGTCAGCCCCTCCTGAGTGATAAAATAAAAACAACCTGTATCAATCCAGACCCCAATGTTCTGTACCGATACAGGTTACTCTATCTTTTGTACTTATCAACCGAATGATAAACATCCGGAATCACCTATTATTTCAGTTTTGCCAATGCTTCCTTAATACGACGAATAGATTCAACAATATTTTCGTCACTTGTAGCATAGCTCATACGAATACACTCAGGAGCACCAAAAGAAGCACCACCCACACAAGCTACATGAGCAACTTCCAATAAGTACATAGCCAGGTCGTCAGAATCAGCAATAGTACGTTCGCCATCTGATTTACCAAAGAAGTAGTCACATTTCGGGAACAAGTAGAAAGCACCTTCAGGAACATTCACTTCAAAGCCCGGAACTTCCTTCGCCAACTTCACAATAAGGTCGCGACGACGTTCGAATGCTTTACGCATCTCTTCTACCGGAGCCTGAGAACCTGTATAAGCAGCTTCAGCAGCTTTCTGAGATACAGAACAAGGTCCTGACGTATATTGTCCCTGCAGTTTATTGCAAGCTTTCACAAGCCATTCCGGTCCGGCTATAAAACCGATTCTCCATCCTGTCATTGCATAAGCTTTTGATACACCATTTACGATTACGGTACGTTCCTTCATTTCAGGGAACTGAGCAATACTCTGATGTTTGCCAATATAATTGATATGTTCGTAGATTTCGTCAGCAATAACAATTACCTGCGGATGTTTAGCCAATACAGCAGCCAATCCGGCAAGTTCTTCCTTGCTATAAACCGAACCTGTAGGGTTAGACGGTGAGCAAAGAATCAAAGCTTTGGTCTTCGGAGTAATAGCCGCTTCAAGCTGTGCAGGAGTAATCTTGAAATCCTGCTCTATACCGGCAGTAACGATAACCGGAGTACCTTCAGCCAACTTCACCATCTCAGGATAGCTAACCCAATAAGGAGCAGGTACAATCACCTCATCACCCGGATTTACCAATACGAGAACTGCATTACACACAGATTGTTTTGCACCATTAGCACAAGATATCTGAGCGGCTGTATATTCCAGACCATTCTCTTTCTTCAACTTCTCTACAATAGCGTTACGCAATGCCGGATAACCCGGAACAGGAGAATAACGTGAGAAATTATCATCTACAGCTTTCTTTGCAGCTTCTTTGATATGATCGGGAGTATTGAAATCGGGTTCTCCCACACTCAGATTAATTACATCAACGCCTTGTGCTTTGAGTTCGTTACTCTTCTGCGACATAGCAAGTGTTGCCGACGGCGACAAGCTGTTCAAACGGTCTGATAACTGATTCATTTTGTATCTATTTTATTATTGTTGATTGAAAATCGCTGCAAAATAAGCTAAAATATTTGATATATGAAAGCAAATCTCCATTTTACTTGTTAAAATGCAGCGTATGCCCCATACGTTCTTTCTTTGTTTTCAGATATCGTTCATTGTAAGGATTAGGAACTGTTTCAATGGGTACATTTTCTACAATTTCAAGCCCATACGCTTCAAGTCCCACACGCTTTATGGGATTATTAGTCATCAGACGCATTTTATGAACACCCAGTTCACGCAAAATATGCGCTCCAACACCATAATCACGTTCATCGGGATCAAAGCCAAGATGGATATTAGCGTCTACCGTATCATACCCTTCTTCCTGAAGTTTGTAAGCTTCCATCTTATGCATCAATCCAATGCCTCTCCCTTCCTGATTCATATAAACAACCACTCCTTTGCCGGCAGCATCAATCATCTCCAGAGCTTTATGCAACTGTTCTCCACAGTCACAGCGACAAGAGCCAAAAATATCTCCTGTCATACAAGATGAATGCACGCGTACAAGAATAGGTTCATCTTCACTCCAGGTGCCTTTAAAGATGGCAACGTGTTCCATTCCGTTTGATTTCTGTCGGAAAGGAATCAGGCGGAAATTTCCATATTGAGTAGGCATATTAACTTCTACCCCTTTCTCCACAAGCGATTCCATGTGCACACGATAAGCTATCAGATCCTTAATAGATATGATTTTGAGTCCGAATCGTTTAGCCACTTCCATCAACTGCGGCAAGCGTGCCATAGTGCCGTCTTCATTGATAATCTCAATCAGAGCAGCAGCAGGATAAAGCCCTGCCAACTTAGCAAGATCCACACTTGCTTCCGTATGTCCGGCACGGCGAAGCACACCACGCGAACGGGCACGCAACGGATTGACATGTCCCGGACGACCAAGATCGGTAGGCTTGGTATTAGGATCGGCCAACGCACGAATCGTAGCAGCACGATCATGCATAGACACTCCCGTAGTACAACCCGGCAACAAATCAACAGTTACAGTGAAAGGAGTCTCATAAATAGAAGTATTAGCAGCCACCTGCATATCCAACTCCAGTTCTGCACAACGCTCTTCTGTTATAGGTGCACATAACACACCACGTCCGTGTGTCATCATGAAATTCACTTTCTCCGGAGTTATCTTTTCGGCTGCGATGATAAAATCACCCTCATTTTCACGATCCTCATCGTCTACTACGATTACGAAATTACCTTCTTTAAAGTCGGCAATAGCCTCATCAATCGTATTCAATCTTATTTCTTCCATACTATATCATGCTATAAATTATTATTCTCATTAATTATAAACTGAACACTTTCATTGTTCTTTATAATCCGTTCTATATCCCGGGCAAGGCGTATACGGAAAATCCAGATACGGAAATAGAAAAACAATCCTATCGGAACAATGATTCCTGCCAACAGATTCAACCAGTAAACATGGAACGGACGTACGTGCGCCGTTACAGGTATCACCGGATAGTTATTCAAAGCGGTCAGCAAAGTGAAGGACTTAGAATTTGATAATTCTTCAACTAACGTTTCAAGGTGTTCATTGATAACTTTTATATCATCATCGTCACCAGTAGTCATCCAAAGCTTAAAATAATTAGGTGCCTTTTTCAACTGACGTTTACTTATATAGGTACGGCACTCTGCCGTAAGAGCTGTCAACTCAGATGAAATCCGCGTATAATCCGGGTCGTGAATGATCACCTCCTTCTTGAATAAGTGCCGTACGCTACGAATTCCCACAATACGCTTGAACCACGCAACGTAAGCATCGCCATTCAGCACAACAGAGTCATTATTGGATTTGTAGGTAAGAAAAGCCCCAAGCGGAGCCAAAATAGAGGAACTGAGCCACATCCCCATCCATACAACCCACTTCCCGTCACGTGCCATCTTGAACCCGCTATTATCTATCACATAATAAATAATAAACACCAATACGGATACAATGACAGGCATACCCAGTCCACCTTTACGAATGATACCTCCAAGTGGTGCACCGATGAAAAAGAACAGCAGGCAAGAGAGAGAAATTGTTATTTTCTTATGCCATTCGGTCCTGTGTCTGCGTATCTGGTAATCATTCCCATCCATCGTATAGGTCTTAAAGCTGTAATCTCCCTGCAAGCTTTCAGCACGGCTTGTAGCCGAAGAAAGGATTTTCTGCTTCTGCATCAAAGTAGCAGCTTCAAAGAGGCTGTCCACATTGTATAAGCTCATATTAGCCCTTTCTATTTTAAGTGTATCCTCTTTGGAAAGTCCTGTCGGCCGACTGTAAACGCCCCCGATAGCTTCCTTATAATACTGCCGCCCGATACTGTCGCCCACATATTTCATGGAGTCAATAGAAGCCTGCAATGTCTGCATACTTTTGGTGGTCGCCTGATTGCTCATGATACTTGCGTCGGCCATATTAAAATCCGAGTCAAATTCAATAATCGTATGTTTTTCCCGGAAAGATTCACGCCGGTAAGGTACATTTTGTGCCTTTACATTCTGACTCTTCAGATTTTCAAACAGTTCTCCACTATAAAGATGCAGGTGTAGATGTTGCTTGTCGGCAGTCATTTCCATACGCCCCGAATCCGCATAAATGATATGTGCATTCTCTGCGCCATCTTTAAAATTATAGATCAACACATCATACAACATACCGGTTTTGCGATCCTTCTTACCTACTTTAAGGTTATAATCGGGAATTTCCGAATAGAAGACACCCTCCGGAATATCCAGTTCCGGTGACTTCTGTTTCATCGAAATCAACAACGTCCCCAGCTTTCCCTGGGCAATAGGACCAATAACATTCTGAAAATAAAAGGAGATAGCGCAAATAATACAGACAAGTATAATGAGAGGACGCATAATCTTAAGCAAAGAAATGCCCGCCGCTTTCATGGCGAGCAACTCATAACGTTCTCCAAAATTTCCGAAAGTAATAAGTGATGCCAATAGTACGGCCAATGGAAGTGACAAAGGCACCAGAGTCAATGCCGAATAAAAGAAGAACTGAGCCATCACACTCATCTCCAACCCTTTTCCGACAAGCTCATCCACATATCTCCACAGAAACTGCATCATGAAGATGAAGAGACAAATGAAGAATGTGCCGACAAAGAGTAGCAAAAAACTCTTTACAATAAATATATCTAATCTTTTTATGCGTAGCATCTTACTATTCGTTTCGTACGATTGAGATGCAAAATTAGCACAAAAAAAGGAGTGCAGAAAGTTTTTAGTTGAAAGTTAACTAAAAACCACAAGTTCTTCTCAATTTATTTACCTGAGACTCCCACAGTTCCTTCATATCATCTACCTCATCAGGTTCGGCAAAATCAACGATCTCCAACACAAAATCTCCTGTGAGTTCATTATAATTCATCTTTATTTCAAAATAATCCCGCTCGTTTTCGTCGTCCAACCAGCGGAAACGTATAAAAGAATAAGCACGTATAGCTATAATTTCAGCGTCTCGTTGTTCTGTTTTTCCCCAATGAAACTCCACGATTTTATCATTTGACACAACTTTGTCCGCAAACCAGTCCTCCAGACCGGTCGGTGTGCTGATTGCCGACCAAAGAATATTTTTAGAGGTCGCATTCAAAAGATATTCTAAACGAATTTTCTCTCTTTTCATAGTTACATTTACTTAATTTGTGTGTGCCAAGATAAATACTTTTTTCTAATTACACAGTATAAATCAAACACTTTATTTCTTTATGCTTTCATTTCTCAGTCCCAATGTACCAATTTATCGCAGATTACATATGGGTTTCTAATAGAAAAAACAGAAAAAAACGACAAATGTTTTGGAGTTTTAAAAAAAGTATCTATCTTTGCACCCGCAATCGAGAAACGATGGCGGGATAGCTCAGCTGGTTAGAGCGCATGATTCATAATCATGAGGTCCCCGGTTCAATCCCGGG